>JBAZLW010000215.1:0-4913 GCA_041650095.1 Hydrogenophilaceae bacterium
CCCCCGCCTGCTGCCCAGCCCGGTGATCGAGCTCGACCCGGCCGGCGAGGTGACCTATCTCAACCCGGCCGCCGAGCGGCTGTTTCCCGACCTGGCGGCACAGGGGCTGGCGCATCCCCTGCTGCACGGCCTGGCCGACCTGTTCGCCGACTTGCAGCAAGGCCGGCACGTCGGCGAGGCCATCCAGGAAGTCACGCTTGGCGAGGCCACCTACGAGCTGCATATCTCCTATGTCCAGGAGGTGGGACTGATCCGCATCTATGTCCTGGTCATCACCCAGCGCAAGCAGGCCGAGGCGGAGATCCACCTGCTCGCCACCACCGACAGCCTGACCGGCCTCATCAACCGCCGTGAATTCACCGCCATCCTGACCCGGGAAATCGAACGGGCAAAAAGATACGGCAGCCCGCTGTCCCTGGTGATGTATGACCTCGATTTCTTCAAACGGGTGAACGACACCTACGGCCATGACGTCGGCGACCGCGTCTTGCAGGAGGTCACCCGGGTGGTGAAGGCGAACACCCGTGCCGCCGATGTCCTGGCCCGCTGGGGTGGCGAAGAGTTCATGATCCTGATGCCGCAATCGGGGCTGCCGGCCGCCAGGGAGGCGGCCGAAAAGCTGCGCTCGGCCATCGCCGGGCATGCCTTCGACCCGGTCGGCCAGTTGACGGTCAGTTTCGGGGTCACCGCGTTCGAACTCCGGGACGACCAGAACCCGCTGCTGAAGCGGGTGGACGACGCCCTCTACCGGGCCAAGGCGCAGGGCCGGAACCGGGTCGAGGCCCTGGCCGGCCAGGATGCCGCCGCATGACCGGCAAACCCAGAATCCTGGTCGTGGACGACGACGCCAACCTGCGGCGGACGCTCTCCGACATACTGCGCATCAAGGGCTATGAAGTGGCCGCCACCGGCAACGGGGCGGAGGCGATCGCCGAGGCCGGGCACGCGCCCGCGAGCGTGGCCTTGATCGACCTCATGCTGCCCGACATGTCCGGCATCGAGGTGATGGCCCGGATCAAGCTCGCCAGCCCCCTCACCGAAGTCATCATCCTGACCGGCCATGCCGCCCTGGAAACGGCGGTCGAGGCGACCAACAAGGGCGCCTTCTCCTACCTGCTCAAGCCCTATGACATCGACGACCTGCTGCAGCACATCCGCCATGCGGTCGACCACCATCTTGGCCAGCAGGAAATCATCCGCCTGGCCTCCTTCCCCAGGCTGAATCCCGACCCGATAGTCGAGATCGACAGCACCGGGGCGGTGAGCTATCTCAACCCGGCCGCCGAATGGCTGTTCCCGGACCTGGCCGCGCAGGGGATGCGGCACCCCCTGCTCGACGGCCTGCAAGCGATGTTCACCGCGTTCTGGAGCGGCGACCTGCAGGAAGCCATCCGCGAGGCCGTGTTCGCGGCGGCGACCTACGAACTGCGCATCTATTTCGTCCCGGAAAGCTATCTGGTCCGCGTCACCGCACTGGACATCACCACCCGCAAGCAGGCCGAGCTGGAGCTGCAGCGGGAGCACGACCGCAACCAGCAGTATCTCGATACGGTGCAGTCCTTCATGGTCGCCCTGAACAGGGAGGGCCGGATCACCATGATCAACCGCGCCGGTTGCGAACTGCTCGGCCATGGGGAAAGCGAACTGCTCGGGCGCAACTGGTTCGCGACCTACCTGCCCCCGGAGGAGGGCGACGAGACCCTTGCCGTATTCCGGCGCATCCTGGCCGGCGAGCTGTCCGCGCTCGAGTACAACGACAACCACGTCCTCTGCCACGACGGCAGCCGGCGCCTGATCCGCTGGCACAATGCATTGCTGCGGGACGACGCCGGCCAGGTCATAGGCATCCTCAGCTCGGGGGAGGACATCACCGAGAGCAGGCAGGCCGAAGAACAGTTGCGCAAGCTGGCCCAGGCCGTGGAGCAGAGCCCGGAGAGCATCGTCATCACCGACCTCGATGCCCGCATCGAATACGTCAACGAGGCCTTCCTGCACAACACCGGCTACCGCCGCGAGGAGGTAATCGGGCAGAACCCGCGCATCCTGCATTCCGGCAAGACCCCGCGCTCGGCTTACGATGCCATGTGGGAGGCCCTGGGCCAGGGCCGGTTCTGGCAGGGCCAGTTCATCAACCGGCGCAAGGATGGCAGCGAGTACACCGAGTTCGCCATCATCACGCCGATCCGCCAGGCCGACGGCCACACCAGCCACTATGTCGCGGTGAAGGAGGACATCACCGAGCGCAAACACAACGCCGAGGAACTGGATCGCTACCGCCACCACCTGGAGGAACTGGTCGACAGCCGGACCCAGGAACTGGCCCGGGCCAAGATCGCGGCCGAGGCCGCCAACGCCGCCAAGAGCGCCTTCGTGGCCAACATGAGCCATGAGATCCGCACGCCACTGAACGCCATCATCGGGCTCACCCACCTGCTGCGGCGCGACACCACCGATTTATTGCAGCGCACCCGGCTGGACAAGATCGTCAGTTCCTCCCAGCACCTGCTCTCGGTGATCAACGACATCCTCGATTTTTCCAAGATCGAGGCCGGCAAGCTGACGCTCAGCCTCACCGATTTCACCTTCGATCGCATGCTCGACAACGTCATCGCCATGATCGGTCCCAAGGTGCGCGAAAAGGGACTGGCCATCGTCCTGGAGCGGGATGATCTGCCGGCGGTGCTGGTGGGCGATGCCACCCGGCTGGCGCAGGGCCTGCTCAACTACCTCTCCAACGCCGTGAAATTCACCGAGCATGGCCGGGTCGAAGTGCGCTTGAGCAAGGTAGAGGAGTCGGAGACCGACCTGCTGGTCCGCTTCGAAGTGACCGACACCGGCATCGGCATCGCCCCGGAAAAGCTGGCGGACCTGTTCGCCGCCTTCGAACAGGTCGATGCCACCATTTCCCGCCGTTACGGCGGGACCGGGCTCGGACTCGCGATCACCCGGCGCCTGGCGCACCTGATGGGCGGCGAGGCCGGTGCGCACAGCGTACCCGGCCAGGGCAGCACCTTCTGGTTTACCGCCCGCCTCGGCAAGAGCCAGCTCAGCCCGGCCGACCTGTCCGAGGCGGCGGCAGCGACCGAACCGGTGGCGCAGACCCTGCAGGCAGACGCCCGCCTGCTCCTGGCCGAAGACAACCGGATCAACCAGGAAGTGGCCGTGGAACTGCTGACCAGCCTCGGCCTGCAGGTGGAGATCGCCAACGACGGGGCCGAGGCGCTGGAAAAGGCCCGTAACGGCCGCTACGACCTCATCCTGATGGATATGCAGATGCCCGGGATGGATGGCCTGGAAGCCACCCGCGCCATCCGCGCCCTGCCCGGCCATGCCGATCTGCCCATCCTGGCGATGACCGCCAATGCCTTCGACGAGGACCGCGAGCGCTGTCGTGAAGCCGGCATGGACGACTTCATCGCCAAGCCGGTCGATCCCGACCGGCTCTACCACACCCTGCTGCGCTGGCTGCCGGGCGCCACGATCCCGGCGCCGGTCGCCGCCCCTGACCCGGCCGCGCTGCCGCCCGGGCTCGCCGCCATTCCCGGACTCGACGCCACCCAGGGCCTCAGATTGCTGAACGGCAATCTGGCCACCTACCTGCGCCTGCTGCACACCTATCTGGTTGATCATGTCGATGACATGACCCGGTTGCGCGAACACCTGGCCAAGGCCGACCAGGATACGGCGCGGCGGCTGGTCCATACCCTCAAGGGCACCTCGGCCAATCTGGGCATGACCGGCGTGCAGCGTCTGGCCGTCGAACTGGAGAAGGCCATCAGGGCGGGCCAGGAAGCGGGCACGGTAGAACGGCTGAGCGATGCCGTGGAGATCGAGCTGCACGGCCTGGCCGCGGCCATTCGCGCCAACCTGCCTGAGGAAGCGGCGGCACCCTATGCGGGCGAGGTGGACTGGACGCTGGTCGGCCAGGTGCTGGCCGAACTGGAGTCCCTGCTGGCCGCTTCCGACGTCCTGGCAAACCGGCTGATCGAGAGCCATGGCGCGCTGCTCAAGGCCGCATTCGGCCCCCTGGGCGAGGAACTGGAACGGCGGATCCAGCATTTCCTCTATTCCGAGGCAGAGGAGACGCTGGCGCTGGCGCGCAGGGAAATGGCCGCGCGCGGCCTACTCGTCGACCCGCCCCCGGCCTGACTTCACGGCCGCACGGCGGGCCTTGCCCTCCAGCCGTTTCCTGATCGACGACCGGGTCGGCCGGGTCTCCCGGCGGGCCTTCGGCACCTCGGCGGCCCCGGCGATCAGTTCTTCCAGGCGACGCATCGCCTCGGCGCGGTTCTTCTCCAGGCTGCGGAAGGCCTGCGCCTTGATGACCACCACGCCGTCCTTGCTGATGCGCTGGTCGCCCAGCTTGAGCAACCGCTCGCGCAGTTCTTCCGGCAGCGACGAGGCGGCGATGTCGAAGCGCAGGTGCACGGCATTGCTGACCTTGTTGACGTTCTGGCCGCCAGAACCCTGAGCGCGTATCGCGGTGATCTCGACTTCCTCGGGCGGGATGGTGATGCGTGGGCGCATGGGGCTACCCCAGTTCCAGCAGCCGCCTGGCCGCCGCCAGTGCGCCGTCCGCCGCTATCGGCGGCTTCGCCGGCATCTCCCACAGGGCATCCAGGGGCCCGGCCAGTTCGCCGCTCAGGAACCGTTCCTCGCCGAGGATCAGCATGCGCGCGGCCGCGGCCAGCCAGTCGTTGAGGTAGGGCGCCTCCGGCCAGTCCGGACGCGGGATGGTGAGCACCGGCACCCCGGCCGCAGCCGCCTCGGCATAGCTGCCGTAGCCCGGCTTGGTGATCAGTGCGTCGCTCGACGCCAGCACATCGCGGAACACCATGCCGGTGTCGCGCAGGGCGCAGGTGCCGGGGTGGGCGGCGCGCCAGTCGTCCGGCACCAGGAACACCACGCCGGGG
>JBAZLW010000216.1:0-4892 GCA_041650095.1 Hydrogenophilaceae bacterium
AGTATGGGGCCGGCCACGGCCAGCGCAGGCGGGTTGACTGCGGCCAGATAGACGGTCGCGCCGGCGCCGAGCAGGGGGGCGAAGGCCATGGTGCGGAACGAGGCGGCGAGGTCCGAGCGGCTGGCCAGTTCCTGGTCGCCGGAGGGGTTCCATTCCAGCAGCCGCTGGTGGCTGAACAGTAGGCGGCCGAGGGTGCGCAGGATCGCATCGAGGCTGTAGAACGCCTCATGGGGCAGCGTCGCCAGGTTGAATCCGGTCTGGATGAGGCGCTGGCCGGCGCCGCGGGTGGCGACGGCGAGATGTTGGCTCCGCCGCATGTCGTCCGGTTTGCGCAGAAGATCCAGCAGGGTGGCCAGCACGGGCTGGATTATGAGAACGCCAAGCAGCGCCAGGGTCCAGAAGGTCGCCGACGGCAGCATCCAGCCCAGCACCAGGAGCAGCGTCAATGCCGGCGGCACCAGGCTGCGGCGCAGGTTGTCGAACAGCTTCCAGCGCGCCAGGGCCGAGAGCGGATTGCTGCGATAACGCCCGTCGGCCCCGGGCGCCCACGGCAGCAGCCAGCCCGCGAGCTGCCAGTCGCCGCGGATCCAGCGGTAGCGGCGGTTGACGTCGGCGCCATAGCGGCCCGGATACTCCTCATATAACTGGACATCGCTCATCAGGCCGGAGCGGGCGTAACAGCCTTCCAGCAGGTCGTGACTGAGGATGCGGTTCTCGGGAAAGCGGCCCTTGAGCGACTGCTCGAAGGCGTCGACATCGTAGATGCCCTTGCCGATGAACGAGCCCTCCCCGAAGGCGTCCTGGTAGACGTCGGAGACGGCGCGGGTATATGGGTCGATGCCTGGCTCGCCGCCATTGAGACGGGCATAGCGCGACTGGCTGGTCCCGGGCAGGCTGACGCTCACGCGCGGCTGCAGGATGCCGTAGCCGGCGCTGACCCGCTTCAGTGCCGGGTCGTAGAGCGGCCGGTTGAGCGGGTGCGCCATGGTGCCGACGAACAGGCGCGCGGCGTCGCGCGGCAGCTGGGTGTCGGTGTCCAGGGTGATGACGTATTTCACCCCGGCCAGCGCCGCTAGCCCGCCGACCACCCGGGCGAAGCCGCCGGCGTCGTGGTCCCGCAGCAGGGCGTTCAGGTCCGCCAGCTTGCCGCGCTTGCGCTCGTAACCCATCCAGGTCTTATCGTGCGGGTTCCAGCGGCGCGGGCGATGGAACAGGAAGAAGATGTCGGTGCCGCCGCCGGCGTATTGGGCATTCAGGGCCTCGATCCGCGCCCGGGCCAGGTTTAGCAGCGGCGCGTCCCCGGGAAGGATTTCCTCGGCCGCGTCGGGAAAGTCGGTCAGCAGGCCGAAGCGCAGGTTGTCGTCGCGATTGGCCAGGAAACGGACCTCCAGCGCTTCGGTCAGGCCTTCGATGTTGTGCGGGCTGGTCAGCATGGTCGGCACCACCACCAGGGTGCGCGCCGTCGCCGGAATGCCCTTGGCGTAGTCCATGCGCGGCAAAGGATGTGGCGAGGCCAGCAGGGTGGCCAGCCAGTTCACCAGGGCGACCGCGAGTTGGCTGGTGGCCAGTAGCATCAGCAGGGCCAGCGGCGCCAGCGCCCAGTCGGCCAGGCCGTCCGACCCGGCTTGTGCCAGCAGACCGGCGGACAGAAGTACCGTGATCAGCGCGATCGCGCCCAGGTACAGGCGCAGGGGCGCGTGGTTGGCCCCGCGTCGCAGCCGTGCGCGCAGGGGCAGGCGGGTCCGGGTGGCCTGTTCCAGTTCGGCCAGGCCCCGGTCGATCAGGTAGTAGCCGACATGCGCCATTCGGTCGTCGTTCCCGTGTCGGGCCGCGCCCGCTCGGGCAAGGTCGATTGCGCGCTGGCTGACCTCGGCCTCGGGCAGGCCGCTGGCCTTCGCCACGCGCTCGATGACATGGCGGTAGCGGTCGCGGCTGGCGAAGTCCATCGCCGCGTAGGCGGCGCCCGGGTCCGTGCGCAGGCTTCCTTCGACCACGCTCATGGCCTCGACGAACTCGCGCCAGTCCATGGTGCCGAGGAAGCGCAGGCTGCCGATGCTGTTGCTGATGGAGACCTGGTCGGCGGCCTGCTGCTGGTTGCCGGCCCGGACCAGTTGCTCGATGCTCAGGCCCGATTCGGCCAACTGCTGCTCGATCCAGGTCAGCGGCAGGGCCAGGGCGGGGCCCTGGCCTTGCAACCGGCGCGCGAACTCCGACACGAATGGGGTGCTCATGGGCGGATTCGAGCGCGCCATGTCGGCAATCACCAGGATCAGGCTCTTGGGGTCCTGGCGGACGATCTCCGTCAACCTGTGCGCCCAGGTGGCGGCCAGATCGCGGTCTATCCTGCCGGCGGCGATGCGCACCGCGACGCGGCGCAGGTTTTCGATCAGGGCTAGGCGCAGCATGATCGGGACGGCCCACAGCTCGCCCAGGCGCAGCGGGGTGATGGTCTGGTAGGCCGCGACGAAACGGCCGAGACTGTCCGGGTCGATCCGGCCGTCGCCGTGGGCGATGGTCTCCAGGGCGAGGTCGTAGACGCGCGGCAGCCCGGCCGAAACGCCCTCTACCAGGGCCGGCAGTTCCCGACTGTAGCCCTTGGGCAGGTGGTGCCGGGCAGTGCGGATCTGTTCCTCGATGAGATAGAAATTATCGAGCAGCCATTCCCCAGCCGGGGTGATGCGGTGCTTGGCCGCTACCGCCGCCATCAGGCGGTCGCAGGTCTCGATCAGCACCCGCTCGTTTGCGGCCAGGCGCGTCAGCAACTGGTCCGGAACCCGCCCCGGGGCCAGGCGGTGGCTGGACGTGAGCAGGACGCCGTGCTGCTCCATCTGGTCGCTGCTGAACAGCTCCGCCCGCAACGGGGGTTCTTCCCGGGCCGGCTGGCCAGGCGTGCTGCTAGCGGGCAGCCGGGCCCCGATCCGGCGCCATTGTCTGGACAAATTGAATGTGAATGTCTGCCATGCTGATCCCAAGCGATGCTCCCAATCGCTCGCGAGCGGTTGCGGTTGCGCCCCGGGCGCGTCAGCACGGGGACGATGATAGGGATGCTCAGTGCCGGCCAGTCTGGCGCCCGGGTGTCGCCCCGGGGCCGTAGCGTGATTCCTTGGGCATTTCTCCAACGATCATACACCTGGTCATTCTGGCCCCGCCCGATGCCGGCCGGTTGGGCGGCGGATCAGTCCCGGATCATGGCCCGATCGAAAATCCCGTGTGGGGGATGATCGCCCGGTCAGGCCCCTGCGGCATCCCGCCGGGGCCGCTCGTTCCGTCTATTTGACGTAGCCCCAGGTCTGCAGCCGCGATACCGCGTATTGCTTTTCCTGGCCGCTGGCGACTGCCTGGGCATAGCGGTAGTAATGCTCGGCGGCCTGTTTCCGGTCCTGCATGTTTTCGTAGGCGACGCCCTGCAGGAAGATCGTGCCGGCGCTGCCGGGCAGGCGCCGGTCGTAGTCGTTGAATAACTGTAGCGCGGCGTCGGGCTGGTTCAGGGCCAGCTTGGCCACCCCGGACAGTTGCAGGGCCTGGCCTTCGCTCGGGTAGATGGCGCGGGCCTGGGCCAGGTAGGCCTCGGCCTCGCGCTCCTTCTTCTGGGCCAGCTTGGCCTTGGCCATCAGCACGTTGGCGGCGTAATCGCCCGGCGCCAGGCCGAGGGCGCGGCCGAACGGTGCCTCGGCCTGGGCCGGCTGGTTCTTGGCCAGGTAGCCTTCGCCCTCCTGCATCACCGTCACCGCCGGCTTGAGCCGGCGCAGGGTGGCCGTATTGTCCAGGTAGCGTTCGCGCTGGAGCGGCCGGCCGCGCTGGCCGGCATACTTGCCCTGGGCGCGCTTGGCCGCGTCCCGGTAGCGCTCGTCGCTCATCGGGTGCGAGGCGAACATGGTCTCCAGCAGGCCCGGCTTGGCCTTGGCCTGGCCTTGCAGCAGGCCCATCAGGTCGACCATGCCGTCAGGGTTGTAGCCGGCCTTGACCATGTAGTCCATGCCCAGCGCGTCGGCCTCGCGTTCGTTGTCGCGGCTGTACTTGGACAGCAGGGCGCTGCCGCCGATCTGGCCGGCCAGCTGCACGATGGGCTGGTAGTTCTCCTTGCCGGCCACCGCGACCGAGGCCAGCACCAGGCCGCCCTGGACCAGCATCGACTTGCCGGCCCGTTCGGCGGCGTGGCGGGCGTTGACGTGGCCGGTCTCGTGGCCGAGCAGGGCGGCCAGTTCGTCCTCGCTCTGCAGGTCGAGCAGGATGCCGCGGGTCGCCGCCATGCTGCCGCCAGGGAAGGTGTAGGCGTTGACGTAGTTGGCGTTCAGGGCGCGCGCCGAATAAGGCATCTTGGGCCGGTGCGAGTGGCTCCAAAGGCCGCTGCCGACCGACTGGACGTAGCGGTTGAGGCCGTCGTCCTGGCAGGCGCCGTAGTCGGCGGAAAACTGGTGCGGCGACTGTTCCTTGTCCAGGCTGATCTCCTGGCCCTCGGACAGGCCGACCAGGGTGGTCTTGCCGGTGACCGGGTCGGCGGCGCAGCCGGACAGCAGCGGCGGTAGGGCGGCGGCGGAGCCGGCGACGCCGATCAGCCAGAGAAAGTCGCGCCGGGTCATTTGGTTCCTGTAGATGCGTTCGTGGCTCATGTTTTGTTTCCCGTTCAGGTTTTCGGTCGGCTATGGGTGTGCTGGCCGGCGGCCTCGACATCGACCGGGACCAGGTTGAGCTGGGCATGGCGGACGCCGCGTTCGGCCGCCAGCTGGTCGGCGAAACGCCGCGTCTCGACGGTGTCGCCGTGCAGGATCAGGGTCTCCAGGCAGTTGTCGTGGTCGAGGTGGACATGCATCGAGGACACCACCAGGTCATGGGCGTGATGCTGCATGTCGGTCAGGCGCTCGGACAACTGGCGCTCGTGATGATCGTAGACG
>JBAZLW010000217.1:0-4890 GCA_041650095.1 Hydrogenophilaceae bacterium
ACCACGCCTTCACCGAGATCACCGGCTACACCGAGGCGGAGGTATTGGGTCAGAATCCGCGCCTGCTCCAGTCCGGGCGCCACGACGAGGCCTTCTACCAGGGCATCTGGAAGAGCATCGAGCAGACGGGTGCCTGGAGCGGCGAGATAATGAACCGGCGCAAGAACGGCGAGGTGTACCCGGAGTGGCTGACCATCAGCAGCGTGAAGGACAACGCGGGCAAGCTGAGCAATTATGTCGGCGTGTTTGCCGACATCAGCCAGATCAAGCAATTCCAGGACAAGCTGGAGCACCTGGCACACTACGACCCCTTGACCGACCTGCCCAACCGGCTGCTGCTCAGCGCCCGGCTGGATCACGCCATCGAGCGCACCGGGCGAGAGCACACCCTGCTGGCCTTGTTGTTCGTCGACCTGGATCGGTTCAAGACCGTCAATGACGGCCTCGGCCACCCCGCCGGCGATCGCTTGTTGCAGGCGGTCGCGCAAAGGCTGGCCCGCCACATAAGGGCGGAGGATACCTTCGCCCGCCTGGGCGGGGACGAGTTCGTGATCGTCTTGGAAGGCGTGGACGACACCGGGCGGGTCTCTGTCCTGGCGGAAAAGCTGCTGGCCGCGCTGACCCACCCGTTTGAACTGGACGGGCAAGCGATCTTCATCGGCGCCAGCATCGGCATCAGCACTTATCCCGTCGACGGCACGGATGCCGCCACCCTGCTGAAGAATGCCGATGCCGCCATGTACCGATCCAAGGAGGACGGGCGCAATACCTACCGTTTCTACAATGCCGAGATGACCCGCTCCGCGCGTGAACGCCTGACCCTGGAAACCAGCCTGCGCCAGGCCATCGAGCTGAACGAATTCGTCCTGCATTACCAGCCGCAGGTGGACGTGGCCAGCGGCGAGATGATCGGGGTGGAGGCACTGGTGCGCTGGGATCATCCCGAGTCCGGCATGATCGCCCCGATTCGCTTCATCCCCCTGGCGGAGGAGACCGGCCTCATCGTCCCGCTCGGCGAGTGGGTGCTGTTCACCGCCTGTACGCAGGCGAAGATATGGATGGAGGACATGGCCATGCCGCCCTTCAGCGTGGCGGTAAACCTTTCGCCGCGGCAATTCCGGCAGGCCAACCTGGTCGCGCATATCCGCGCCGTGATCGACGCCACAGGCATTCCCCCGGGCTTGCTGGAACTGGAAATCACCGAGGGCGCGGTGATGGATGACGCCGACCAGGCCGTCGCCACGCTGCGTGCACTCAAGGAACTGGGCATCAAGATTTCCATTGATGACTTCGGCACCGGTTATTCCTCGTTGGCCTATCTCAAGCGTTTCCCCATCGACAAGCTCAAGATCGACCAGAGCTTCATGCGCGATATTCCCCAGGATCAGAGTGACATGGCCATCGCCGCCACCATCATCGCCATGTCGCGCAACCTGCATATGAAAGTGCTGGCCGAGGGCGTGGAGACCGCGGCCCAGCTCGATTTCCTGCGCAGCCACGGCTGCGACGCCTACCAGGGCTATATCTGCAGCCGGCCGCTTGCCGCACCGGCTCTGGAACAGTGGCTGGCACAACGGCAGACGGCCACTTGAATGGCCTGATCAGAATCGACAGGGAAACCTTGTTTTGCTTGTTCCAGACCATTCCCCGCCCGTGCCGACATGGCAGTCTGGCCAAGGGATGGTCGATCGGCCGATTCAGCCCGCCAGGCATTCCCCTACCTGGTGATGGCAAAACAAGCTAACCCGGGATCGCGCCGCGTGGCAGCACCAGGGTGGCGCGCAGGCCGCCCTCCGCGCGGTTGGCCAGGGTGACGTCGCCGCCGTGGGCGCGCGCCAGGTTGCGGGCGATGGCCAGGCCCAGGCCGGTGCCCCCGGTAGTACGGTTGCGCGAGGCCTCGCCGCGCCGGAACGGTTCGAACAGGCTTTCCAGTTCGTTCGCCGGGATGCCGGGGCCGTCGTCGTCGATCTGCAGGGTCAGGATTTCGGCGCTATCGCTGACGCTGATGCGGGCGCCGCCGCCGTAACGTGCCGCATTGTCGATCAGGTTGGCGAGACAGCGCTTCAGGGCCTGCGGCCTGGCCAGGAGCGGGCGGGCGGCCAGACCATCCAGTTCCACCCTGGCGCCCAGGGCCTGCATGTCGTCGCGCAGTGTGGCCAGCAGGGCGTTGACGTCGAGCGGCACACCGGTTTCCTGGCGCGACTCACCGCGCAGGAAATCGAGGGTGGCGCCGATCATGGTCTCCATGTCTTCCAGATCGTGCAGGAATTTATCGCGCTGGCCGGCGTCCGGAAGCATCTCGCTGCGCAGCTTGAGCCGGGTGATGGGCGTCTTCAGGTCATGCGAGACGGCGGCCAGGATGTGCAAGCGGTCGTTGAGATAGCTGGCCAGGCGGTTCTGCATGGTATTGAAGGCGCGCGCCGCCTGGCGCACCTCGCGCGGGCCGGTTTCCGCCAGGGGACGGCCGGACAGGTCGCGGCCCAAGGCATCGGCCGCCCGGGCCAGCCGCCGCAAGGGCCGCACCGCCCAGCGCATGGCCAGCAGCGCAAGCACGGCGATGGCCAGAAAATATCCGGTCAGCAGCGGCAGGTGGCGGCTCGGGGCGATGGCGGCGTCTTCCGGGGACTGATGGGTGGCGACCACCACCTGGCCATCGTTGAGCACGAACGAGATCCGGGTGGCGGCCGGCTGGTCCGTACTAGCATCAGTCCCACCCACCACGACCCGGCGCTGCGGCCCCAGTATCTCGCGCAGGCTGGCCTGCAGCTTGGCGAGCGTGCCGGCCGGCTGGCCGGACAGCGGCGCCTCGGCCAGGGCGTAGGTGATGCGCGGCGAATTCAGGAGCGGCAGCAATTCCTGGCGGCCCTCCCTGGGGGTGCGGTCGAGCCGGTCCGCCACCAGGTTCAGGCGTTGGCCGAGCGGGCCGGAAATCAGGTGCGATACCACGCGCTCGCGCTCCTCCTGATAGAGCCGGTCGGCGACCCATTCCGCCGCCAGCAGGCCCAGCAGCAGGACCGCGGCGACGCGCAGGTAGATGGAATCGAGGCGCTTCATGCCTTGGCCACCGTGACCGCCAGGACATAGCCCTCGTTGCGCACGGTCTTGAGCAGGCGCGGCTCGCGGGCATCCTCGTTGAGCTTGCGGCGCAGGCGGCCGATCTGGACGTCGATGGCACGGTCATACGGCGCGGCCTCGCGGCCCTGGGTAAATTCCAGCAACTGGTCGCGCGAGAGCACCCGATTGGGGTGTTCGACGAATACCCGCAGCAGTTTGTATTCGACGCCCGACAGGTCCACCACCACGCCGTCCGGCGAGCGCAGTTGCCGGGTTTGCGTATCCAGGCGCCAGCCGGCGAAGCTGAACTGCCGCACGTCTTCGGCTGCCAGGTTTTCCGGCAAGCTGCCGGCCCGGCGCAATATGCTCTTGATGCGGGCGAGCAGTTCGCGCGGATTGAATGGTTTGGCCAGGTAATCGTCGGCGCCCATTTCCAGACCGACGATGCGGTCGATCTCATCGCCGCGTGCGGTCAGCATCAGTATGGGGATCCCACTCTGCGCACGCAGGCGGCGGCAAAGCGAAAGACCGTCCTCCCCCGGCAGCATGATGTCGAGTATCACCAGGTCGAAGTGGGCCGTCTCCAGGGCGTGCTGCATCTCCCGGCCGTCGGCCACCGCGGTGACGCGCAGGCCGGCCTGGCCCAGGTATTCGCGCAGCAGTTCGCGCAACTCGGGGTCGTCGTCCACCAGCAACAGATGGTCTTGTTTCATGGCCTGTCCAGCGAATCGATGCGGCGATTATTTCCCGGCATGGCAGTGCGTTCCGGGGCGAATTGTAAATTCAGGTAACAAACGACCTGCCTGGCACTGCGGTTTACAAAAAGGCGGTTTACCGAAACGCCCCGGATACACCTGTCTGCTGAAATGGGATCGTCGCAACAGGCGATGGTGCCGCGTTCTTACGGCTATTCATTTTATGCAGACAAGGAGTACATCATGAAGAAACAAGCATTGATCATCATGGCGGCAGCACTGGCGTTGATCGCGGCGGACGCGAGCATCGCGCGCGGAGGCGTGGCTGGCGGCCGCATGAACGGCCCGGGCGACTACAGCCAGCGCGTCCCGGACAGCGCCCTGCAGACCCGCGACCTGACCCGGGATCAGGTACAGATCAGGGATCCGCTGCAAGTCAGGGATCCATCGGCGATCCAGGATCAGCTCAAGACTCAGGATCGTACATTTGATCGCACCCGCGACCGTATCCATCAATAGCAGGCCTCCGGGTGACGTCATCCGGCGATGACGCCGCCCATGCCGACGACAAGGTGAACATCATGCTCAAACGAATCCCTGTTTTCATAGCCGGCGTTCTGGCACTATCCATCGGCCTGGCCGTGGCCGCCGATCCGGCCACAGCCATGAACGAGCAGGTCTATGGCAGCCAGTTGATGACGCAGCAGGAACGCGTCGAGTATCGCGCCAGGTTACGTAGCGCGCAAACGGCAGAGGAACGGGCGCAGATCCGCGCGGAACATCACGAACGCATGCGAGAACGCGCCCGGCAACTTGGTGTGGCAATGCCGGAAGAGCCTCCAGCCATGGGGGCTGGCATGGGGCCGGGGCCCGGCGGCAGCCTGCGGATGGGGCCAGGTGGCGGTGGGCGCAACCGCTGACAGACGATGCCATCGCAGTCGCTCAGGCAGTTGGCGGTGATAGCCGATGGGCTACTGGCCGGCGGCCATCACTGTAGTTTACCAGTGGCCTGATGCGTGCCGGCTCATGCGTGATTACGCCTGCCGTTGCTGGCCGAGTACCCAGGTCTGGTCTGAACCCTTTTTCACCAGCAAGGCAACGGCCGCGCGAATGCGCGCATGCTGGATATCCTTCGACTGCA
>JBAZLW010000218.1:0-4889 GCA_041650095.1 Hydrogenophilaceae bacterium
CGCTGGAAGAAGTCCGTGGCATCGCCGGGATGCAGTAGATCTTGCCATGAGGTGTCAGTTTGCATCGATTGGCCCGCCCGAGTTTCAGATTCGTGAGTTTCACCGATGCGCGGGACGATACTGGAAACCTCGCTTCGAGGTCGGCGTTCATTTAACCGGAGCGATTTTGAAATGCCCGTCGGTACGGAGAAACGTCAGTTCGTCACGCAACCACTGGTTACTGGTAATCGTCGGACCGACGTTGCATTTCACCCGATAAGCCAGACCGGTAAAGCTGCTTTTCGTGGCCGCGCGTTCGATGAAATCCTCAGTGCTGTTGATCAGGTTCCTTGCCGCCAGCCATTGGTACTTTTCGCGCAAATGGGTCTGCGCCTCTTTCGAGTCGTGCCAGGTGCCGTTGCGATAAAACGCACATCCGGACCCCGCGACGAAGCCAAGCAGAAGATTGACCTCCGCCTGCACGCTTGCGGGCGGCTCCGCACCGGCAACGGGTAGCCACAAGAGTCCCAGCATCAATAACCAGCCCGTTACCCAGCGCATGTTCATAACTCGCTATCCAGTGGCAGCAGTGACAATAGATGAACCTTGATCTTTTGCCAGTCGCTCCGGGCCGGCTCCGTGTCGTACACGACGGCTTCGCCGCCTTCCTGGGTCTGCCACACCAGGGTGGGTGCCCCCCCGGTGTCGCTCGGGCGCAGCGCCAGCGTGTAGGCGTTGACCGGCTGCGCCATGGCCTCGAAACGTGCGGCAACCTGCTGGGCAAGCTCCGGACTGTCGATCACCAGGCCAATCTCGGTGTTCAGGTGCATCGATCGCTGATCGAAATTCATTGAGCCGATAAACACTCTCTGGCGGTCGAAGACGAACATCTTTGCGTGCAGGGAATAATTGCCAAAACGGGATATCGTCGAAGTCTGACCACTGCCTCTGGCATTCCCGAGAAGTGAGCGGATCTCATACAACTCGACGCCCTCCTCCAGCAGGGGTACCCGATACTGCATGTAGCCGGACTGCGCCAGCAACACCGTCGATGATTCAAGAGAACTGGTCAGGATACGGACACGCACGTTGCGTTGGCGCAGATCCTTGAACATCTGCATCCCTTCATCGCCGGGGATCAGATAGGGCGTGATCATGAGCAGTTCGGACTGGACCTTGCCGGTGGCATTGGCCACCGCCCGATGCATGAGTCTGCCCACCATCGCGCCGCTTTCCACCTTCTTCTTGTCGGGGCTGTCGCTGATCACCTGCGCGTGCGCCCAGATCAGGGGCAAGCGGCCGGAGACCATCCCGTTGAACGGCTCGCCGGTGGCGACCCGCTTGGCGTAGGCCACCCCGTCGGCCTTCAACTGCCGGCCCTCCTCGTGCAATACCACGCGATGCTCGCTCAAGGCCGCACGCGTCGCCTTCTCATGCGAAAGCGCCCCGGCCGGGATCGACAGGCCGTTATTCCAGAATTCATCGAAGGTCCACGAAAGCGTTTGGGCGATGGGGCCGGCGGCGAACACGTCGTCGTCGGCGTATTGGGCCTCCGGGTCGATCTGAAAGTACTGGTCTCCGATATTGCGCCCGCCGATGAGCGCCACGGCATTGTCCACGATGAGCAGTTTGTTGTGCATCCTGTAGTCGAGTCGGGACGCGTTGAACAGGAATTCGGTCGCGCGAAACAGTGTGATGGAGCCGCGATAGGCGAACGGGTTGAAGATCCGGATCTCGACCGAAGGGTGTGATTCAAGCTTGGAAATCTGGTCGTCGCCGCCCACGGTTTCGCCATCGTCCACCAGCACCCGTACCCGCACCCCACGATCGGCCGCATGCAGCACGGCTTCGGTCAGCAGACGGCCGGTGTCGTCACCGCGAAAGATGAAATATTGCAGGTCAAGGCTGCGCTCCGCGGCATGGATCATCTGCATGCGGATCAGGAAACCGTCGGCGCCGACCGGAACGATGCGAAATCCCGAGTGGCCGTCGTGCTCGTGCGCGGCGTTGATGAACTCTCGTCCCAGCCGGGTTGCCTCCGGATGAGCAAGCGCGGTAGACGTCGTTCTCGGGAAGTCGGACCCTGGCGGCAGTGACGCGCAACCGCCAAGGATCACAGGGATCAGCAGGACAAGCGAAAAAAGATATCGAACGTTCATCACCGTGCCCAATCATGCCCGGCTAGCCGGAGCGGCTGCGGGCCGGCCACCGTCCTGGTCTCTGGCAGACCTGGTAGGATGATGTTGTCAACCTGTTGTACCACCAGCCGGGTGTTCCCGGGCGGCTACACAGCAAGCCGGCCCAGTGGGTTTATGGAAACAACCCGGACCCATTACCTGTGCTCGTTTGCCTCGTCCTGGATCGCGCCGCCTGCCTTTTGAATGTCCTGGCCGGCACCTGCCATCGTGTTGCAGGCAGTAAATGTCGTCATGGCACCGACGACGGACAACAAAGTGAGCAGCATCATAAACACTCGTTTGAACATGGCGAATTCCCCGCAATAAGATTGAATGGAAGTCGGCGTACAAGAAGCAATCCGCTTCTGGCACTACCGGGTTCCACAATGCTCTGAAAGGCCGGATGATTCTGTGCGCTGGCGAACATAAGGCAGGCAAACAGGCGTTCTTTGCAGCGGCCTGTGCGCCAGAGGGTTTTGGCAGGTACGCATGGGCAATGACTGAGAAATCGCATGCGCTTCAGGGAACAGGCTTAGTCCCCCAGCAACTCGGCCACCGGTTCGAGTTGCTCCACATGCTGGGCCACCACCTTCGCCAGGGCGGTGATCGGCATGCTCAGCAGCATGCCCCAGACGCCCCATAGCCAGGTCCAGAACAGCAGCGAGATGAACACCGCCGCCGTGTTCATCCTGGCGATCCTGCCCGTCATCCAGGTGGTGACGAAGACCCCGACGAAGGTGGCGATCACCAGCGAAGCCGCGGCGACCAGCAGTACCGTCGATGGGTCGTTGAATTGCAGGTAGGCCGCCATGCCGATGCCGGTGGCAGTGACGGCCGGGCCGAAGTACGGGATCAGGTGGAGCAGGCCCGCGGCTACGGCCCAGGCCCCCGCATTCTCCAGGCCGATCCAGCGCAAGACGATCCAGGTCAACAGCCCCACCAGCACGTTGGTCGCCAACAGCATGAGCATGTAGCGCTGGATGGAGGCGTTGATGTCATCGAGGATGTGCACCGTGATCTTCTTGTCCGACAGCGTGGGCCCCGTGAGCCGCACCAGCTTTCGCTTGTAGGTATCGCCCGACAGCAGGAGGAAGAAGGTCAGGAAGAGCACCATGGTGGCCTGGCCGATCAGGGCTGCGACACTCATGGAACCCGACCAGAGGAAGTTGCCGAGCTTGAAGCCGGGCGGGTCGATGGCGACCCGCGTGGTCCGCTGGCTGGGCTTGGTCGGCATGTCCATGGCCTGGCTGGTCGCCTTCTCGATCTCGCTCGCCGCGGTCTGCACCTTCTGCATGGTGCTGTCCCGGCCCTCGCGCAGGCTGCTGAATCCGGCCGACAGCTTGTTTGCCGCTTCGGGCAGCTGGACCAGGATGGTCTGAATTTGCCCACGCAGGGAATAGGCCCCCAGGGCAAGCGCACACACGACCGCCACCATCACCATGCCGGCGCCCAGCACGCGCGGGACATGGATGCGCTCCAGCCACACGACCAAGGGGTTCAGGGTGTAGGCGAACAGGATTCCGAGCAGCAGGGAAATGACAAAGCTCTGGGCCCAATCCAGGGCGAAGATCACTGCGAGGGTGGCCAGGACGATCAGCGCCAGGCCGTGCCCGGACTCGGGCAAGCGAACCGTGGCCAACGGCGCGACCGGCTGATCGATCGGCGTGGTTTTTGATTCAGGGGTTGTGCTTGTCGCCATCGGGGCTGTGTTTATCGGTTGGTTGCGTTCAACGCTAGCCCTGGGGGCTCACGCTGTGGTTGTTGCCGAACAACGAATTAAACGCATGAATAGGCCGCTTCCGGACCTGAGGTCAGGAAGCGGCTGGCGATCAACTATCGCTTATTTGACCCGCATGTCGTTCTTGACCGACTTCACGCCGCTCACTTTGCTCGTTACCTCGACCGCCTTGTTGATGTCGGCCTGAGAATTGACGAAGCCGCTCAGCTGGACCGTGCCCTTGAAGGTCTCGACATTGATCTCGGCCGACTTCAGCGTGGCGGTGTCGAAGATGGCGGCCTTCACCTTGGCGGTGATGACGCTGTCGTCGAAGTACTGGCCCGTCCCTTCCTTCTGCGGCGTGGATGAACAGCCCACAGTGGACACCAGCGTGACGGCCAGGAAAACGGCGGAAAGATATTTGCCAAATTGTTTCATGATGGATTCTCCAGAGGTGATGAATGACGGCTTGATTCCGGCGCCTGCGCGACTAATTTCGCGCTGCCTCGAAACCTGCTGGCATCTTGCTCGCAAAGGCCGCCGGAGTCGGTACGCTGGCGCACATAAGGCGCCGAACCGGCGGCCATGAGGGCCGCCAGGCGGCAGCGCTATGGCAGGGTAGCCGTCAGCGTGGTGGGGTTCTTGCCGAGCAAGCGCGCGAAGCCCTCGGCGGGCAGGGGGTGGCTGAACAGAAAGCCTTGCACCTGGTCGCATTGCTGGGTACGGAGGACCGTGAGCTGCCCATCCGTTTCCACGCCCTCGGCGATGACCCGCTGCTTGAGGCTTCTACCCATTCCGATCACGGCGTTGACGATGGCGGCGCCATCTTCATCGGTCACGATGTCGCGCACGAAGGATTGGTCGATCTTCAAGGTGTCGATCGGGAAACGCTTCAGGTAACTCAGGCTCGAATAGCCGGTACCGAAGTCATCGATGGCCAGTCGCACCCCCAGGTTCTTGATTGCTTCGAGCACCGATGCCGAGGTCTCGGTGTCATGCATGAGCATGTTTTCGGT
>JBAZLW010000219.1:0-4829 GCA_041650095.1 Hydrogenophilaceae bacterium
GGGCCGATGCCCGGTCGCGTTCGCCGTTTCTTCCCAGGGGGAACTGTGTCATGCGTGAACTGAACGAGGAATTCAGCAAGATGGCCCATGGCGACATGGGTTTCCTGTGCAAGTACCCGCTTTACGTCGATCCGCAGGATTTCGGCTTCATCAAGGGCGACAAGGAGTCATTCAATCCCATGACCGGGGCGACCATGCAGCACCGGACCAACATCGGCAAGACCCTGATGGTGACCGGGACCGACGCCAACAAGGACAAATACATCCACAACAAGACGGTTCCCGTCTATGCGGATTTCAATTTCCACGGCAAGCCGTCCGACGCCAGCAAGATGAAGGTCGCGCCGACCATGCACCTGGTGCGCTTTGGCGGCCATGCGGTCAAGACGTTCTATCTGCCCTGGAAAGAAAACAAGATGCACATCATGGTGATCGACGAGGAGGCTGATTTTTTCATGACCGCGTCGATGCACGGCTGCCGCTTCGAGGTCAAGGATTTCGGCAGCGGTCAGCTCAGCGTATCCCACACCAACGTCCAGCCGGGCAGCGGCAAGGACGCCCAGCAGGAGGTGCTGAAGCTGATCCGCGGCGACTCCACGCTCGCCCCGACCGCCCTGTCGTTCGGCAAGGACAAATACTTTCCCGACGCACAACGGGTGATCACGGCCACGAAGCGCGGCCTCATGCCCTGGGGCATCCTCCCGGAACACGTCCTGCGGGCGGATGTCGACACCTATCTCGCCAATATCGTCGGCGTGAGGAGCGGCGAGCACTGGCGCTTCTACTACCAGCTGACCTGCGTGGTGGACGCCGAACTCCACGGGCAGACCACCAAGAAGAGATACCTGGGCCTGTTCGGTTCGAAGAAGGTCGACGTCAAGCGGGTGGTCAAGCTGGATGTCGTGCTGAAGGTCGCTGAAATCTGGCCTGAAAACACCGTGCTCTACGTCCTGTAGGAGATCGCCCCATGGCACACTGACTACGATGAAGAGGTGGGAGGGTTGCTCAATCCACAGATCAAGGCACCATCATCGGAAGGGTTGCCGCCCGCTGGCTATGTCATCGCAACCGACATAGCCAGCGGCAAGCGCATGTGGACCGCGAAGGTTTATGAAACGACGATCGACCCCAACCGGGAGATGGACGTACAGTTAGTCTTCTTCCGCAGCCTGGCTCTCGGCGCGAATGGAGACTTCGAAGCAGGTAGGGCTGACTTGAGCCACGGCATTTCGGCTTGCCAACGGATTAATCGCATACGGATATGAACCAGACATCATCAGTCGCCACGGAGGGCAGCAATGGCGCGCCCGCATCCGGCAAGCGCGTGCTCACGCTCGACCAGGCGCTCGAGTTGGCACAACAGATCCATCGCCAGGGCAATCTGGACGATGCCAGGACGCTTTACCAGGCGGTCCTGGAGCGGCGGCCGGACGACCCGGTAGCGCTGCATTATCTGGGCGTGCTGTTGCATCAATCCGGCCACAGCGAGCGCGCCATCGAACTCATACGGCGGGCAATCGAGATCCTGCCGGACAGTCCAGGCATCTACAACAACCTGGGCAATGTCCTGCTTGAGTCGGGCCGCGTTGACGAGGCCGTCGGGGCCTATCGCCGTTGCCTGGAATTGGCGCCGGATTTCGTCGAAACGCACAACAATCTCGGTACCATCTACCGCAAGCGTGGCGACCTGGCGGATGCCGAGGCGGCCTACCTGCATGCCCTCGAACTGCGCCCCGATTTCGCCGATGCCTATTGCAACATGGCGAACCTGCGGGTCGACCAGGGCCGTACCGCAGAGGCGGCCTATTACGGCTGCCACGCCATCACCCTCGACCCGCGCCATGCCCCATCCCGCAAGATACTGGCCTTTGCCTATTTCAAGCTGGGCGAGATGGACAAGGCGATAGCGGTCTATCGGGAATGGCTGGCCGAAGAGCCGGATAATCCCATTGCCCGCCATCATCTGGCCGCCTGCACGGGTGAGAATGTGCCTCTGCGTGCCGACGATGCCTACGTCGAGGCCAGCTTCGATGCCTTCGCCAGCAGCTTCGACGCCAATCTCGAACTGCTGAACTATCGTGCCCCCGAACTGGTTGCCCAGGCTGTGAGCCGGGTCCATCCTCAGCCGGCCAAGCAGTTGCGCATCCTCGACGCGGGTTGCGGCACGGGTTTGTGCGGGCCGCATCTCGCCCCCTATGCGGCCGGCTTGGTAGGGGTAGATCTTTCGGCGCAGATGCTCGACCGGGCCGCAGCACGGCGGGTCTACGATGAACTGGTCAAGGCCGAATTGACGGCCTACCTGGGCGCTGCCGTCACCGCCTTCGACTTGGTCGTGTCGGCCGACACGCTATGCTACTTTGGCGATCTGGAGGCGGTCATGCGGGCGGCCCATGCCGCGTTGGACCAGGGCGGGGCGTTGATCTTCACCGTCGAGGAAGCAGACGACGCCGATGCCGGCTACCGCATCAACCCGCACGGACGCTACAGCCACACGTTG
The DNA here is from genome assembly GCA_041650095.1 of Hydrogenophilaceae bacterium. GTDB lineage: Bacteria > Pseudomonadota > Gammaproteobacteria > Burkholderiales > Thiobacillaceae > Parasulfuritortus. The sequence continues at coordinate 2,498 of JBAZLW010000219.1, forward strand.
AAGTACGTCGAGGAGGTGTTGGCCTTTGCCGGCTTCGGCGCGGTGCAACACGAGCGGGTTATACTGCGGAATGAAGCCGGAAGACCGGTTGCCGGTCTGACGATAATCGCCCATAAACAGGGTGGGGTCTGAGCGCGAGGAGTCGAAAATGGCCAGTACACATCTGCTCGAAATTACCACTCCGCTCGGGCAGGATGCCTTCATCGTCCAGCGCTTCAGTGGTCGCGAGGAACTGGGCCGCTTGAGCGAGTATCAGGTGAGCCTGATCAGCAAGCGCAAGAACATCACTGCCCAGGACCTGCTCGGCAAGGACGTCACCGTAAGCCTGGAGTGCAAGGACAACAAGCAGCGCTATTTCAATGGCTATGTCACCCGCTTCTCCCTGTTCGGTGAAGTCAATACGCCGGCCTTCAAGGACAACCGCGGCTATGCCTACGCCATGACGATACGGCCCTGGCTATGGTTCCTCACCCGTACCTCGACCTGCCAGATATTTCAGCAAAAGGACATCCCCGCGATCATCAAGGAGGTGATGGATCGCAAGCCCTACTCGAAGTTGAGCAGTTATGAATTGCGCCTCTCCGGTACCTACCAGAATTGGGAAAACTGCGTGCAGTATCGCGAGACGGACTTCAATTTCATCAGCCGGTTGATGGAACAGGAAGGGATCTACTACTACTTCGAGCAGGACAACGGCAAGCATGTCATGGTGCTGGCGGACGGCATGGGCGTGCATACGCCCCACCCCCGTCTCAAGGAGATCGAGTATGACGCCTCGCGGACGGACAAGGTGCGAGAGAAGCACTACGTCACCGGCTGGGACACCACGGTGGAGATACAGCCGGGCAGTTACGCGATGGACGACTACGATTTCGAGAAGCCGCGCGCGGAACTGGCCAAGGCCAAGGATATCTCGCGTTCACACGACCTGGCCGGGTTCGAGATCTTCGACTACCCGGGTGAGTACGTGATCCCCGAGGAAGGCGAGCATTACGCCAAGGTGCGTATCGAGGAATTGCAATGTCAGCACGAGTTGTCTCAGGCCACGACCGACGCCCGGCAGATCGAGGCGGGGCGGACGATCGAGTTGAAGAATCATCCGGTGGAAGCGCAAAACCGGGAATATCTCATCACGGCCTGTAACTTCCAGGCGGCGGATCTGGCGTCTGCTTCCGGGGGCGCCGCCGGGGCCGAGTTCAACTGCAATTTCAGCGCGATGCCCAAGGGGGCGGCCGAGTTCCGGCCGCAGCGCCTGACGCCCAAGCCCATCGTGCAGGGACCGCAGACCGCCATCGTGGTCGGTCCCGCGGGGGATGAGATCCATACCGATCAATACGGCCGGGTCAAGGTCCAGTTCCATTGGGACCGCTATGGCAAGTCCGACCAGGACAGTTCGTGCTGGGTGCGCGTTTCCCAGCTTTGGGCCGGCAAGGGCTGGGGCGGCATGGCCCTGCCCCGCATCGGCCAGGAGGTCATCGTCGGTTTTCTCGAAGGCGATCCGGATTTGCCGATCATCACCGGCCGGGTCTACAACGCCGACCAGCCGCCGCCCTACAACTTGCCGGACCAGCAGACCATCACGACGATCATCAGTCGCAGCACGCCCAATGGCACCAAAGACAACTACAACGAACTGCGCTTCGACGACCGCAAGGGCGACGAGCACATCTTCATGCAGGCGGAGAAGGATTATTACGGCCTGATCAAGAACGACAGCCTGGAGTGGGTGAAGAACGAGTACCACCTCAAGATCGACCAGGGTCGCTTCGAGGAAACCGGGGGTGATCGTCAGGACAAGTGCAAGGGCGACCTCAATGCCGAGGTGATCGGCGACTATTCCCTGAAGGTGGGGCAGAACCACCAGCACAAGGTGGGGCAAGGCTACAACATCGACTCCGGAACGGCGGTCCACCTCAAGGCCGGAACCACCTTGGTGATCGAGGCCGGGACCTCGATCTCAATCAAGGTTGGCGGCAGCTTCGTCAACATCGGCCCCGCCGGGGTTGATATTACCGGCCCCATGGTCAAGATCAACAGCGGCGGCAGCGCCGGCAGCGGGGCGGGAACCTCGACCAAGTCTCCGGAGGCCGTCAGGGAGGTCAAGGACCTGTTCAGCGGCGACAAGAAAGAAGCGCTGCAGGCGATCCCGCCGAACGCACCTGCGAAATACAGTGCCCCGGCCACCGCCTTCAAGGATGCCGCGGATTCTGGTGCGCCATTTGTCTGATGGCTGAGCCAGGGTGCAAATGGAACGGTACACAGAGGCCTTCAAGCAGTGCCTGTTCACTGTTAACGGTACCCATGTCTATGCCATCCTGGATGGCGCCTCGAT
>JBAZLW010000220.1:0-4803 GCA_041650095.1 Hydrogenophilaceae bacterium
ATGCGCCCTATTTCGGCTTCGAGATCCCCGACGCGCCGGGCAAGTACTACTACGTCTGGCTGGACGCCCCGATCGGCTACATGGGCAGCTTCCGGAACCTGTGCGACCGCAACGGCCTGGATTTCAACGAGTTCTGGCAGCCCGACAGCGAGGCCGAGGTCTACCACTTCATCGGCAAGGACATCCTCTACTTCCACGCCCTGTTCTGGCCGGCCGAGCTGCACCATGCCGGCTTCCGCACCCCGTCCGGGGTGTTCTGCCACGGCTTCCTGACCGTCAACGGCAGCAAGATGTCGAAGTCGCGCGGCACCTTCATCACCGCCGAGAGCTACCTCAACCACCTCAACCCGGAATGGCTGCGCTACTACTACGCCGCCAAGCTGAACGGCTCGATGGAGGACATCGATCTGAACCTGGAGGACTTCACCGCGCGGGTGAACTCCGACCTGGTCGGCAAGTACGTCAACATCGCCAGCCGCTGCGCCGGCTTCATCAGCAAGAAGTTTGCCGGCAAGCTGGGGCCGGTCGATATCACCGCCACGGCCGAGTTCGAGTCTGCTTTCCAAAGCGAAACCATCGCCAAAAGCTATGAGGAACGCGACTACGGCCGCGCCCTGCGCGAGATCATGCGCCTGGCCGACGTAGCCAACCTGTACATCGCAGACAGGAAACCCTGGGAGATGGCAAAACAGGAGGGCCGCGAAGCCGAACTGCACGAGGTCTGCTCGACCGCCCTGACCCTGTTCCGCGACCTCACCCTGTACCTCAAGCCGGTGCTGCCCAAGCTGGCCGAGCAGGTCGAGGCCTTCCTGAGCATTGCCCCGCTTACTTGGACCGATGTCTGGAAGCCCCTGCCCGCCGGCCACGCCATCAACGAATACAAGCACCTGATGACCCGGGTCGATCCAAAGCAGGTCGAGACCATGGTCGAGGAAAACAGGCAGAGCCTGGAGCCGACCCCGGCGCCCGCCCCGGTCCGCCACGCCGAGCACCAGCAGCACACGGTGCAGAGCGACGAGGCCAAGGCCGCCGATGTGAACTACATCTCCATCGACGACTTCGCCAAGATCGACCTGCGCATCGCCCGTATCGTCTCGGCCAGCCATGTCGAGGGCGCCGACAAGCTGATCCGCCTGGAACTGGACATCGGCGAGGCCAAGCCGCGCCAGGTCTTCGCCGGCATCAAGTCAGCCTACGACCCGGACACCCTGGTCGGCCGGATGACCGTGATGGTCGCCAACCTGGCACCGCGCAAGATGAAGTTCGGCATGAGCGAGGGCATGGTCCTGGCCGCCTCCGGCGACCAGCCCGGCCTGTTCATCCTGTCACCCGATGCCGGCGCCCAGCCGGGCATGCGGGTGAAATAAACCAGCCGGATCATTCCGACACCACAACCCTTAAGGAAACGATCATGAGCAACAACCAATGCTTCATCCTGGGATCGGTACTTGGCAAGGACCTGAATACCGAGGAATGTGCGCTGTTCACCGATTTGGGCACGATCCGGGAACTGGCGGATGGTGAGGTATTGATCAACGAAGGCGTGGTCGACAACAGCCTGCATATCGTCATCGACGGCAACCTCGCGGTGACCCGCCTCACCGGCGGCGGCGACTGGGTCACCCTGCACGTGCTGCGCCGGGGCGAACTGGCCGGCGAACTCGGCTTCATCGACGGCCTGGAACACTCCGCCAGCCTGCGCGCCCTCGGCCCGACCACGGTGTTCAGCTTGACCCGCGAGAAATTCGATCCCCTCCTGGATAGCAACCCGCACATGGTGTTCCGGATCATGCGTGCCATCATCCGCGGCGTCCACAACACCCTGCGCCGGATGAACCAGCAGCAGATCGAGATGAACAACTACATCACCCGCCAGCACGGACGTTACTGAGCAAGGGGTCGGGCGCCCGCACTCATGGACCTGTTCGCCGACGAGTTTTTCTCCCTGGAAGAGGCCGCGGCCAGCGGCACGGCCGGCCGCGCGCCGCTGCAGCGCACCACCGGGCGCGACTTTGCCGCCATCGAATTCGGCCTGCACTGGCAGTCCGGACAGGCCCGCCACACCGACCTCCATGTCGCCAACCAGTTGAACCTGTGGCGGGACTGGATCCCGCCCGAATTGGCGGCCGCCGTGGTCGACCAGCCGGTCGGCCACAGCGGGACGGTCGGGTTTGTGCCCGGCCAGTTGGTGCCGGCCTACGAGGCCGCGCTCTGCCCGACCGTCGAGGCCCGGCGCTTCGAGCGCCGGGTGGTCGACGGCCGGCCGATTGAGCCGCACAGCGGCCGCTTCTATCCCAAGGGCCTGATCGCCGGGGTGCGCGACATCACCTCGGACGACATCACGCCGTTCCGTATCGGCACCATCGCGGACGGCAAGCTGGTCGCCGATCTCAACCACCCGCTGGCCGACCGGCCGCTCACCGTCACCGCGCGCATCCTCAAGGCCTGGCAGGCCGGCGCCCAGCGCGGCGGCACCGCCCAGGACGTGCCGGAGATGATCACCGGCAAGGGTCCGGGCATGCAAACGCGCTGGCGCGATCAGGCGACCGATTTCTTCACCGCCGACGCCTTTGCACGTGGCCGCACGGAACCGGACGGGGAGTTCTACCAGGCCGCCCGCCTGGTCGACCATCTCGACCGCACCGCCACCCGCCAGGTGGAAAAGCTATACGCCCGTTTGCTGGCGCCCGGGGCCCGGGTGCTCGACCTGATGACCGCCTGGAAGTCGCACCTCGACCTGGCGCAAGCGGGCGAGGTGGCCGGCCTCGGCATGAACGCGGAGGAACTGGCCGCCAACCCTGTCCTGTCCGAGCGGCTGCTGCACGACCTCAATGCCGACCCGCGCCTGCCCTACCCGGACGCCAGCTTCGACGCCGCGGTCTGCACGGTGTCGGTGGAATACCTCACGCGCCCGTTCGAGGTCTTCGCCGAGGTGCGCCGGGTGCTCAAGCCGGGCGGCCGTTTCGTGGTGGTGTTCTCGAACCGCTATTTCCCGCCCAAGACGATCCGGGTCTGGGCCGAGGCGCACCCCTTCGAGCGCACCGGCCTGGTGCTGGAATACTTCCTGCGCGATGGCGGCTACACCGGCCTCAACACCTTCTCGCTGACCGGCCTGTTCCGGCCCGAGGACGACAAGTACGCCAGCCAGACGCCCTGGTCCGATCCCATCCACGCGGTCTGGGGCGACAAGGTTTGATGGTCACCCGCCACCTGGTCATCACCGGCAAGGTGCAGGGAGTCTGGTACCGCGAGGCAATGCGCATCGAGGCCGAGCGCCTCGGCGTCACCGGCTGGGTGCGCAACCGGCGCGACGGCTCGGTGGAGGCAATGGCCCAGGGTGACGAGCCGGCCGTGACCGCGCTTATCGCCTGGGCCCGGCGCGGGCCGCCGGCGGCCGTGGTGGCCGATGTCGCGGTGTCCGAGGGTTCGGGTAGCCATGCCGCGTTCGAGCGGCTGCCGACCGCCTGATCAGGCGTACAGGCTGAGCGTCGGCGCCGGCCGGGGTTCCTGGTCGGCATAGGCGGCGATGGCGTGGTCCGCCGCGGCAGCCGGGCTGTGTTCATTGCCGTTTTTCCCCCGGCTCAATTCAATCTGCGCCTGCATGGCCATCTGGGCGGCCTGGGCGGCCACCGCGCGGTCCTGTGACGAGGGGTCGGCCGGGGCCAGGGCGGCGGCCTGGATGCGCTTGGCCTTGTCGATGGTCTGCTGCGGCGTCTGCGCCGGCGAGACGTCGATCTTCACCTCCCCGGCCACGGCATACTGCTTGCCGTCCGGACCGCGGGTGTACTGGTAGCTGGCGCCGCTGGTCAGGCCGGCACCGGCGGACAGATGGGCGGCCTCGTGCTCGCGCACCTTCTGGTCGGCCTGCTTGAGCTTGAGCACCTGTTGCTGCTGCTCGGGGGTGAGCTGCGCCTGGCCCGGGACCTGGACCGGCCGGGCATATTGCTGCGCATACAGTTCGGCGGAAGCGCCGATCGCCCCTACTGGCATGTCGGAAATCGACCCGGATAAAGTTGTTTCGATCTTAGTCCGCGCTTTACTTTTCGGCATCCCCTTACTACTCTGGCCCGATTCGAATCCAGGTTCTTGCGTATGTCCATCGTCATCAAATCGGCCGACGAGATCGCCAAGATGCGAATCGCCTGCCGGCTCGCCTCCGAGGTCCTCGACTACATCGCCCCCTACGTCCAGCCCGGCGTCACCACCGGCGAGCTGGACAAGCTCTGCCACGACTACATGGTCGACGTGCAGGACTGCATCCCGGCGCCCCTGAACTACGCCCCCCATGGCCACAAACCCTATCCGAAGTCGATCTGCACCTCGGTCAACCACCAGGTCTGCCACGGCGTGCCGGGCGACAAGAAGCTGAAGGTCGGCGATGTGGTGAACCTCGACATCACCACCATCAAGGATGGCTGGCACGGCGACACCTCGCGCATGTTCGCGGTCGGCGAGGTCTCGATCCAGGCCAGGCGACTGAACGAGATCACCTACGAATGCATGTGGAAGGGCATCGCGCAGGTGCGCCCGGGCGGCCATTTCGGCGACATCGGCCAGGCCATCCAGCACTACGCCGAGGCGAACGGTTATTCCGTGGTGCGAGAATTCTGCGGCCACGGGGTCGGCGCCAAGTTTCACGAAGACCCCCAGGTGCTGCACTACGGCAAGGCCGGCACCGGCGAAGTCCTGGTGCCGGGCATGATCTTCACCATCGAGCCGATGATCAACGCCGGCCGCAAGGACATCCGCATGCTCGGCGACGGCTGGACCGTGGTGACCAAGGATCACACCCTGTCGACGCAG
>JBAZLW010000221.1:0-4795 GCA_041650095.1 Hydrogenophilaceae bacterium
GAACACCCAGCCGATCGCCCGTACCGACGCCATGGAACGGTCGCCCTTCTTGCGGTGCGAGGGGCGCGAGCCGATGTTGAGCAGGGCGATCTCCTGCACCGGGGTGGCCTCGTAGAAATAGTCGAGGAAGCCCGGCGTCTGCTCGGTCAGGGTCCGGTAGACCGCCTCGCCCTCGGCCGCCAGCTCGTCCATGATGCCGAGATAGTCCTTGCGGTCGGCGGCGACCGGCCGGACCAGGTGCGCGCTGGCCTTGATCAGCCCGGTCACGCCCAGGGTCAGCTCGTAGACCGCGGTCTCCATGTTGTTGTACTTGTAGAACAGCACCTCGCCCTGCTCGGTGAGCTTGATCTGGCCGCGCACGCTGCCCGGCGGCTGGGCCAGGATGGCCTCGTGGGTGGGGCCGCCGCCGCGCCCCAGGGTGCCGCCGCGGCCGTGGAACAGGCGGCAGGGGATGCCGTGCCGGTCGGACAGGGCCATGATCCGTTTCTGCGCCTCGTACAGGTTCCAGGACGAGGCCAGGATGCCGCCGTCCTTGCAGGAATCGGAATAGCCCAGCATGACCTCCTGGCCCTCGCCGAAGGCGTCGAGCAGGTCCCGGTAGACCGGCAGGGTGTACAGGCGCTCCAGCACCGCCTCGGCGTTCTTGAGGTCGTCGATGGTCTCGAACAGGGGCGAGATGCCGATATGGCAGTACCAGCCCCCGGCCAGTCGTCCGGCCAGGCCGCTCTGCGCGGCCAGCAGCATCACCTCCAGGATGTGCGAGGCGGAATGGGTCATCGAGATGACGTAGCGGCCGAAGCAGGCCGGGCCGAGTTGGCGCCGCATCTCGGCGATCAGCCGGAAGGTGCGCAGGGTTTCCTGGCTGGCCTCGGGTAGCTTAGAGGCGTCGAAGTGCAGGGCATTGGGGTTGGCGATGGCGTCGGCCAGGAGTTCGATCCGGGCCGTCTCGTCGAGGGCCGGGTAGTCGCGGCCCAGGGCCAGCGCGAGGATGTCGGCCACGGTCTGGCTGTGGCGGGTGGATTCCTGGCGCACGTCGAGCTGGGTGAGGTGGAAGCCGAAGGTGCGCACCAGCAGGATCAGGTCGTGCAACTCGCCGCCGGCCAGGGCGGCGTCGCCGTGGCTGACCAGGGAGTCGCGGATCAGGCCGAGATCGTCGAGCAGGGCCTCGGCACTGGCGTAGCCGGTTTCCTCGTAGTGCGGCATCCCGGTGGCCAGGGCGCGGCCGCTCAGTTCCAGATTGCGCCGGACCCGGTACAGCATGATCTCCAGCTTGCGCCGGTAGGGTTCCTGGGGGTGCGGGTTGGGTTCGCCGCCGAACAGTCGCTGGGCGACCCGGGCATCGTCCTCCAGGCTGGCCTTGAAGGCCTCGGAGGGCCGGCACAGGCGGTCGGACAGGGACAACTGGTCGGACAGGCGCGCCAGCCGGCGCAGGTATTCCTCGTACACCGTCTGGGCCTGCAGCTGCCAGGCCAGGGCGGTGACCTCGGTGGTCACGCCCGGGTGGCCGTCGCGGTCGCCGCCGATCCAGGAACCGAAGCGCAGGAAGGCCGGGCTGTCCGTGGCCGCCACGGCGGCCGGGCCATAGACGTCGCGCAGGGCGAGGTCGAAGTTGCGGTAGACCTGGACCACGGCCTGGAACAGCGATTGCGGGAAGTAGGACAGGCCGGAGTGGATCTCGTCCCGCACGTCGAGCTTGAACGAGCGCACCTCGTCGGTCTTCCACAGGGTGCGGATCTGGTTGGCCAGCTGGGACACCACTGCGTCGCGGTAGAGGCCCTTGTTGCGTGGGTCGTCCAGTTCCTCCATGGACAGGAAGATGTTGCGCAGGGCGGTCTTGATGGTGCGCCGCTTGGCCTCCGAGGGGTGGGCGGTGAGCACCGGCAGGTACTGCACGCGGTCGAGCAGGGGACGCAGTTCGGCGAGCGTGATGCCCTGCTGCTTGAAGTTGCTCAGGGCGTCGTGGAAGGAGCCCGGCCACATCTGCTTGCCGCGTTGCGCCAGGCGCCGGCGCCGGCGCAACTGGGCGGTTTCCTCGGCGATGTTGATCAGGCTGAAATAGATGTTGAAGGCCCGGATCATCTGCGCCAGGTCGGCGGGGGACTGTTGTTCGATCAGCTGGTCGAGCTCGGCCAGGCGGGCCGGGTCGGGCCGCTCGCGCAAGGCATCGAAGCCGCCGCTCAATTGGCCCAGCGCCTCATAGGCGGCGCGTGGCAGTTCGCTCTTCAGTACGCGGGACAGCAGCAGGTTGAGCAGGCGTTCGCGCTGGCGCAGATCGCGGTCCGGGTTGGCTGTGGGCATGGCTGTTCCTGGCGGAGGTCATGGTGCAATCGTGAGCGGCGGCCCCTACGTGGCCGGCGCGTGCGAGTCGGATTCGGCTTGGAGAATATATCAATTAACCCCGACAAGCAGTTTCCCGCTATTGAACGGAGCCGATCGAGAGCGTCCTGTCCTTCTGCAGCAGAAAGTCGAGGAAGGTGCGAGAGACCGGAGACAACTGTCGTCCCGCCGGGTAGACCACATACCATTGGCGGCGGATCGGGAAGCCCTGGGCATCGAGGATGGCGAACTGGTCGGGGGCGTTGAGCATCAGCGAGTGACGGGACAGGGCCGAGATGCCCAGGCCGGCCAGGATGGCCTGCTTGATGGCCTCGCTGCTGCCCAGTTCCATGCGCGGACGGATTTCCAGGTGGTGTTCCTCGAACAGCCGCTCGATGGCCCGGCGAGTGCCCGAGCCATGTTCGCGCAGTAGCCAGCGTTCCTGCGCCAGACGTTTGAGCGGGATGTTTTTCTTGCCGGCCAGAGGGTGGTTCGGCGCGGCCACCGGTACCAGCAGGTTGTCCATGAAGGCATGGGCTTCCACGTCGATATCTTCCGGCGGCTGTCCGAGTATGTAGAGGTCCGACAGATTTTCCGCCAGGTTGGTCAATACCCGTTCCCGGTTGGTCACCGTGAGGGCTACCTCGATATCGGGATACAGGCGCGAGAACTCGCCCAGCAGGCGGGGCGCAACGTACGAGGCCGTGGTGATCGCCGTCAGGTTCAGGCGGCCTTTCTTCAGGCCCTGGCGCTCGGCCACGGACATGGTGAAACGATCCATGATGCCGAACACTTCCCGGCAGGCCTGGGCAAGATCGTGCCCGGCGTCGGTCAGGTAGACCTTCTTGCCGACCTGCTCGATCAGCGGCAGGCCGACGTAATCGGCCAGCTTCTTCATCTGCATCGAGATGGTCGGCTGGGTCAGGTAGAGCTCCTCGGCGGCGCGGGTGAAGCTGCCCAGGCGGGCGATGGCCTCGAAGATCTCCAGTTGGCGAAAGGTGGAATGGTGGCGCATGGCGTCTCGCTCGATTTCGTATGATCATAGATCATTGTCTATGTATACGATAGAAAAACGTGACTGTTATTTATGATCTCGTGAGGTCAAGATGGCTCCACCTCGGATCGGGACGCATACCCGGCCCGTCGGACCGACCCATATCCCTAGAAGGAGCGACCCATGGCTGTGAAGACCTACAACGCTGGCGTGAAGGAATACCGCCAGACCTACTGGACCCCCGAGTACACCCCCAAGGATACCGACATCCTCGCCTGCTTCAAGGTCACCCCGCAGCCGGGCGTGCCGCGCGAGGAAGTCGCCGCCGCCGTGGCCGCCGAGTCGTCCACCGGTACCTGGACCACGGTGTGGACCGACCTGCTGACCGACCTGGACTACTACAAGGGCCGCGCCTATCGCATCGAGGACGTGCCCGGCGACGACACCTGCTTCTACGCCTTCGTGGCCTACCCGATCGACCTGTTCGAGGAAGGCTCCATCGTCAACGTGCTGACCTCCCTGGTCGGCAACGTGTTCGGCTTCAAGGCCCTGCGCGCCCTGCGCCTGGAAGACGTGCGCTTCCCCATCGCCTACGTGAAGACCTGCGGCGGCCCGCCCAACGGCATCCAGGTCGAACGCGACAAGATGAACAAGTACGGCCGTCCCATGCTGGGCTGCACCATCAAGCCCAAGCTGGGCCTGTCGGCGAAGAACTACGGCCGCGCCGTGTACGAGTGCCTGCGCGGCGGCCTCGACTTCACCAAGGACGACGAGAACGTCAACAGCCAGCCCTTCATGCGTTGGCGCGACCGCTTCGACTTCGTCATGGAAGCCATCCACAAGGCCGAGCGCGAGACCGGTGAACGCAAGGGCCACTACCTGAACGTGACCGCGCCGACCCCGGAAGAGATGTACAAGCGCGCCGAACACGCCAAGTCGCTCGGCGCCCCCATCATCATGCACGACTACCTGACCGGCGGCTTCACCGCCAACACCGGCCTGGCCAACTGGTGCCGCGACAACGGCATCCTGCTGCACATCCACCGCGCCATGCACGCCGTGCTCGACCGCAACCCGCACCACGGCATCCACTTCCGCGTCCTGACCAAGTGCCTGCGCCTGTCCGGCGGCGACCACCTGCACTCGGGCACCGTGGTCGGCAAGCTGGAAGGCGACCGCGACGCCACCCTGGGCTGGATCGACATCATGCGCGACAGCTTCATCAAGGAAGACCGTTCGCGCGGCATCATGTTCGACCAGGACTTCGGTTCCATGCCCGGCGTGCTGCCGGTCGCCTCCGGCGGCATCCACGTCTGGCACATGCCGGCCCTGGTGAACATCTTCGGTGACGACTCCGTGCTGCAGTTCGGTGGTGGCACCCTGGGCCACCCGTGGGGCAACGCCGCCGGCGCCGCCGCCAACCGGGTCGCCCTGGAGGCCTGCGTCGAGGCCCGCAACAAGGGCGTCGCGGTGGAGAAGGAGGGC
>JBAZLW010000222.1:0-4766 GCA_041650095.1 Hydrogenophilaceae bacterium
GACGACAGGGACTGCCACCTTTACTGCTACAAGTGCCGGGGCGCACGTCTACTCTGGCAGTTCTTTGGATGACCAATATGGCGGGCAAGTTAAGGTCATAGCTGACGGCTACATCTGGTTGTACACCAGTGGTGACATAGAGTTGGGCGAAATCTCCTCGCTGAGTGGTTCTAGTGTCGTCGTTCAGGCAACGGGCGATATCACCAACGATTTAGGTGGCGCAAGCATCAACGCCCCCTACGATGGCGTGAGCAAGTTCGGTTATGTCTACCTCTACTCAGCTAATGGGGGAATCGGCGCCAGCGCGGTGAGCGGAGTCGTGAAGGATCCGAGTAAGGGCATCTATTTCACGCCGGAAACCAAGCAGATCATCATGAGCTTGGGTAACCCGGTTGCCCAGGCGGCGGCGACGTTTGATCTGGATACCCAGGTGGTCGAGATGGGCGACACCCAGCCGTTCAGCGCATCGAATGGTCAGATTTACTTCCAGACCACGGCCGCACCTGATCCGGGTGATACGCCTGCCCCGACGGGTGCAACCCAGGGCAACCAGTTGTTCCTGTGCTCGCTGCAATCGGTTAGCTGTACCGATGCCTTTACCGGCGATGTGTTCTACTCCTTCGACATCGGTGGCATTCTCAACGCCGCTTCGCAGGACCTGTTCAACTCCACCTTCGGTACGGACAACATCCGGGTGGCGATCCAGAACGGCTTCCTGACCGAGTTCGGCGTGGTGCCTCCGGGTATCGATGCCATCGACGGCGATGGCGTCAATCTGCCCGGCGCCAGCCTGGCCCTGGTGAACGATCCGCCGGCCTTCCTGATCGACGAGGAAGAACTGAAGCGGAGAAGCACGCCCAAGTAAGCGGAAGCACACAACGCATCTGATCGACGGGGCCTCACGGCCCCGTTTTTTTGGTGGCTGGCTTGTGCTTGTGCGGTAGTAAAGCAGGGGTAAGTAAGATGAAAAGCTTGGCGATTCGGAATGGCGTTTTGAGGTTGTTGCTGGTGCAGGTCTGCCGAACTGATCAATAACCCTGGAACAGGAAATCCAGGGCAGCCGTGATTTGAGGTTGGTCTGCAGCCAGGGATGTGATCGGGGATTTTAAGATGCGCTGTGGTACCGCGCCCATCTTGGGGGTCTCCAAAAGGTAATCCATACCCTGGATGTTGAGAACAGGTGTGAGCCGGGTAGGCAACTTGACCTTGGCGAAGTGAACGAGGCTGCGGAGCGGGATCACCATACGGCTGTCCAGACCATCCAGCAGATCACTCTGGACGTCGAGCAGGAAGGGTGTGGTGTTGGCATGCGAACCGGGGTTTGGATAGACATCAAACCTGGCCATCAGAAGGATCTCCACTCGTCGAGTGGCAACCCATCCGCTTCGATGGTGGCATTGTAGGCAGCAATGAAATCTGCATGCTCTTCCCGCCAGCGGCGTTCCTGTTCTCGGCGCACAACTTCGCGCAGATGGCTATCGCAAACCTGGGATACGTTGATCTTCAGCATCCTGGCAGCATCCAGGACGTCAGCGCTCAGGCTCAGGTTGGTTGCCCGCTTGGCAGTATGACGAGAGCGTAGGGTTTGTTCAGGTGATGTTGAATGAACAGAAGGCATGGCGGCCTCGATGCGCATGTAAGGATGCGCATATTTTAGCTTCGTCTATCGAAGGGCGCCACCAGCCGTGCAAAACGCGTTCCCAGTACCCGGTCATTTCCGCCCGAGCATCCCGCCTATCTTGTTCAGCCAGCCCTTGGCGGGGGCATGGCTGCGGATGAGGATGACGGAGACGTTGTCGCGACCGCCGTTTTCGTTGGCCTCGTCGATCAGGCGGCGGGCGGTCAGTTCAAGATCGTTGCCGGATTCGACCAGTATCTTCTCTATCCCCGCATCCTCGATCATGTCGCTGAGGCCGTCGGAACAGAGCAGGTAGATGTCGCCGTCCTGCATGGCATAGTCGTGGATCTCGACGTCCACGTCCTCCTCGATCCCCATGCCCCGGGTGACGATGTTCTTGTAGCGCGAGGCCATGGCCTGATCGGCGGTGATGACGCCCATGGCCAGTTGTTCGTCCAGCCAGGAGTGGTCGCGCGTGATCTGCTCCAGGGTGCCGTCGCGGAAGCGATACATACGGGAATCACCGACATGGCCGACGGTGATCTGGCCGTCCAGCAAGGCGGCAACCACCAGGGTGGAGCCCATTCCCTCGCAATCGGGGTCGCTGTGGGATTTTTGGTGGATGGCGGCATTGGCGCGCCCGACCGTGAACTCGATGTCCTCGTGCAGGTCGGGCGTGGCTTCGTCCAGAGGGCGGTCGCGCAAACGTGGCAGGCTGACCAGCAACTCGCTGCTGACTGTCTCGATGACCATGGCACTGGCGACCTCGCCGGCGCTGTAGCCACCCATGCCATCGGCCAGGATCGCCAGGCCCGTCTCGACGGAGGTGAAGATCGAATCCTCGTTCAGCGCACGCACCATCCCAGGGTCCGACAAGGCGACCATCTCGACGGACGGGGTCTGCTTGGCCATGCTGTGCGCTCCTTCAGGTATGACGTGGTTTCATCGGTAGACGGTGCGCTTTTCCAGGGCGGGTATGTCGATGCCAAGCTTGCGCGCACGGTCGTACCAGCGTACCGATTCGGCATAGTCGCGCTGAACGCCGTTGATGCCCTTGATGTAGATTTCTCCCAGGCGCTTGCAGGAAAGACCGTCGCCGGCAAGGCAGGCATCCTTGTATAACGTGACGGCCACCGGCACATAACCGAGGTCCTCCAGACCATGGGCCTGCTGACTGAGTTTACGGGTGTCTACGGTGGCTGGTTTTGCCGGCGGAGGCGGGGGTGCCATGGGTTTGGCCGCGGCCAGGACGACAGGCGCGGCCGGCGGAGCGGGTGGCGGGCTGGCGTGGGCGACGACGGGGGCCGCAGGGGCGGGTTGCACCATGGCATGGGCGGCGGGCGGCGGGGTGCTCGGCGACGTTGCCGGGCTGGTGGCTGGCTGGGCGACAGGACTGGCAGGCGATGGTGCTGCCTTCGTGGCGACTACAGTGGCGGGAGCCGGTTTGGCCATGGCGGCGGCAGGCGACTTGGGCTGGGGGACGCTGGCCGTCGTCTGGGTTGTTGGCGTGGCCGGGCGAGCCACCTGGCTGCCTGGTGCCTTGGCCTGCGCACAGGCGGGGGCATAGCCCCACTGGCAGGCATGTTCGTAGAGCTTGACCGCTTCCACCTGGTAACCGAGCTCCTGTAGGGCCTTGGCATGCTCGGCAAGCTTGGCGGGATCGGTGCCCGGTGGTTTGATCATGGCGTCCTGTGGCGCTGGTGCCGGGACAGGTTGGTTAGGCGGCGGCGCGACAGCCGCGGTGGGCGGCGGCAGGCTCGGTGCGGGAGCCGGCATTGCTTGCTTGGCACGGTCTGATGCGTTATCGCAGCTAGCCAGAAACAGCATGGCCAGGCTAGTGAAAACGGCGGCAAATCGTTTGCTCATCAGGTCTCCCTCCATTAGTTAGGAATATCCATACCCTGCTGTCGGGCCTTGGCATACCAGCGCACCGACTCAGCATAATCCCTCGACACGCCTTTTGCACCCTTGAGGTAGATTTCCCCCAGGCGTTTGGAGGCAGGTCCATAGCCGGCGTTGCCGGCCTGCTTGTATAGCCGCACCGCTTCGACAAAGCGGTTTTCACCTTCCAGGGAACGGGCTTGCTGGAACAATTCGCTCGACGAGCCTGAGGTCGACGCCGCCGGTTTTGCCTCGGCCTCGGCGGCGGCCTTGCGCTTGGCCTCGGCGTCGGCAGCCGCCTTGCGTTGCGCTTCGGCGTCGGCAGCCGCCCTGCGCTGGGCCTCGGCCTCGGCGGCAGCCCTGCGCTGGGCCTCGGCATCGGCCGCAGCCTTGCGTTGGGCCTCGGCATCGGCCGCGGCCTTGCGCTGGGCTTCGGCCTTGAGGCGCGCTTCCTCGGCGGCCCGGCGTTGCGCCTCTTCAGCCGCCTTGCGCTGGGCGTCTTCGGCGGCCTTGCGCTGGGCCTCGGCCTTGCGCATCTCTTCCTCGGCCTTGCGCTGGGCCTCTTCCGCCTGCTTGGCGTTGCCCATGCGCTTGGCTTCCTCGATCTTGCGCTGGGCCTCTTCAGCTGCCCGCCGGGCCTCGGCCAGATTGCGCTGCTGTTCCTCTGCCTTCTGCTGGGCAGCGAGGGTAGCCTGTCCGGCGGCTTCAGCCTGCTTGTTGGCGGCCTGCGTCTCGGCGCTGGCAACCGGCGGGGCCGGTTGCTCTGGAGTGGTCTGTACCACAGGAGGCGCAGGCGTCTGGGTCTGCGGTTCAGAAGGACCTTTCATCAGCAGCCAACCGACCACGCCTGCCACCAGGACGCCGCCGATGGCGATCGGAACGATGGGCAGTCCCTTCTTTTCCGCCGTTGGGGCCTGGGCCGCGGTGGGTTTTTCGACGGGACGGGGAGCAGGGGCCGGCTCGGGGGGGCGAGGACGGGCAGCGGGGGCCGCCATGATGGTCGCATCGCTGTCTTCTTGTTCCGGGCGCTTGCCGGTGGGAATGACCAGGGTCTCATCCGACGCTTGTTCGTCGGCCTTGCGCTTGGCTTCCTCGTCGGCTTTGCGCTTGGTTTCCTCATCGGCCTTGCGTTTGGCTTCCTCGTCGGCCTTGCGCTTGGCTTCCTCATCGGCCTTGCGTTTGGCTTCCTCATCGGCCTTGCGTTTGGCTTCCTCGTCGGCCTTGCGCTTGGCCTCCTCGTCGGCCTTGCGCTTGGCCTCCTCGTCGG
>JBAZLW010000223.1:0-4764 GCA_041650095.1 Hydrogenophilaceae bacterium
CAGCAGGTCCTGGACGATCTTGTCGTTGGGGTTGACCGAGAAGGGATCGCCGGTGGCGGTCTGGTAGGTCTCGTCCCTCAGCAGCATGACCGCCGCATCGCCGTGCAGGACCAGGCGGGCGTCGACCTGGGCGGCGGTCACGCCCTGTTTGCGGAAGGCCTCGAACAGGCCGCGGGCGTAATACAGACCCTTGGAGATGCCGGCCGCGATTTCGTCGCTGTGGATATCGTAGACGACCCGATAGCGGGCGTTCTTGTCCACCATCACCATGGCGCGTGCGTCCGGCTGGACGGTCGCGGGGTCGGCACGGACCGGCGTCGCCATGGCGCAGGCGGTCGCCAGCATCAGGGTCATCAGGGTGGGGGTCAGCTTGAGCATGGCGGTTGCCTTTCGTTCGGTGTTCGCCGGGCCGGATGGCCTCGGTCGGTTGTCCGTTCGCGAGGCGGCGATACTGTCTATGATGTCTCGCTCGCCGTCTGGTTCCGGCTACACCAGCCCGGCCGCCTTCAGTTCGGCCTTGAGGTAGGCGTAGAAGATCGGCGCGGCGACCACCCCGGCCAGCCCGAATGCGGCCTCCATGGCCAGCATGGCCAGCAGCAGTTCCCAGGCCCGGGCGGAGATGCGGCCGCCGACGATGCGCGCGTTGAGAAAATATTCGAACTTGTGGATGAGCACCAGGAAGCTCAGGGAGGCCAGCGCCACCTGCGGCGAGTGGGCCAGGCTCACCACCACGATCACGGTATTCGAGATCAGGTTGCCGATGACCGGCAACAGTCCGGCCACGAAGGTCAGGGCGATCATGGTCTTGGTCAGCGGCAGGCTCACGCCGAACAGGGGCAGCACCGCCGCCAGGTAGATGGCGGTGAAGACGGTGTTGATCAGCGAGATGCGCACCTGGGCGAAGACGATGCCGCGGAAGGCCTCGGCCAGCCGGATGGCGCGTTCCGACAGGGCCGCCGCCAGGGGGCGCGGCGCCACGGTGCCGACCGTGGCCTGGACCGCCACCATGGCCCCGATCACCAGCCCGACCAGGATATGCGCCAGGGTCAGGCCGGCCTCCTTGCCGATCAGTTGCACCTCGCCGGCGTGCTCCCTCAGCCAGGTCACGACAAAGCCCTTCAACTCGTCGACGCTGCCCGGGATGTGCGGTACCAGCCAGGCCGGCAGGGACTCGCGCGAATTCTCCAGTATCTCGGCCATCTTGGTGGCCAGGCTGGCAAGCCGCCCGGCGTCGCCGAAAAAGCCGATCGCCAGGGTCAGGGCCAGGACCACCGCGCCGACCACCAGCCCGGCGAACAGGATCGCCACCACCAGCCTGGCGCGCTGGTGGGAAAGCCGGCTCGCCAGCATGGGTGCGGTCAGGTGCACCAGTTCGAAGACCAGCAACCCGGCCAGCAGGGCCGGCAGCAGGTGGAGATACAGGACCAGGAACAGCGCAGCCGCGGCGATGATCCAGGCGGCGCGGGTGACGCTGTCTGATGTCATGGTATTCATCGTGGGGTCATGGATGGTGCGATTCCGACCGCATTGAGCCACCCATGTCGGGATCGGGAAAAGCGGCGTTCAGTGACGCCTACTTCAGGTTGTTGGAAGCAAACAGCAAGACCTTGCTGTCGACGAAGCTGACGTGCACCGAGTGCGACTCGTCGCCCCAGGTGCAGTTGCGCAGGCCCATCAGATCGTCGCACTTCGCGGGTTTGCCGATCAACTGGACGACCTCGTCGTATTGCATGCCCACGGCGATCTTGTTGTAGTTTTCGACGGTCAGCCTGCTGCAACCGAGCAGGGCCGCCAGCAGGGTCATGCCGATCAGGATGCGGATTTTCATGTGATTCATGGTACGGGCCTGAAATAAGTGGATCGGGTCGCACGTCGGCAGGCTTGCCTGTATGCCTCATCCGGGCGCGCGTTCAGCGGCAACACTACCTCAAATCCAGCGGGACTTGAAACGCAGGGCCCCGGATGCCTTTGCCTGCGGGTCAGTGGTAGTTCTCGGCCACGGCCTCTTCCACCAGGGTTTGCAACTGCTCGTGGCCGAAGCTGGGCATGGGGCGGCCGTTGACGAAGAACTCCGGGGTCATGGTGACGTTGAGCGCCTTGGCGTCCTCCATGTCCTGGACCATGTTGGCGGCGATCTCCGGCGCGTTCATGTCCCGCCGGATGCGGTCGAGGTCCAGGCCGACGCCGGCGATGGCATTCCATACTCGATCCTGCTGCACGACATGGTTCAGCACCCAGTCGTCCTGGCTGGCGAACAGCGCCTCCAGGGTTTGCCAATATTTGCCCTGCAGGCGCGCGGCTTCCATGATCTTGACCACGTCGACTGAGCCTTCGTGGAACGGGGCATGGCGCATGGCGACGCGGACCTGGCCAGGATGCGCTTCCATCAGCCGATGGACAAAGGGGTAAAAGTCCCGGCAGGTGCCGCAGGCGGGGTCGAAGAACTCGACGATCAGGACCTTGGCATCCTCGGCCCCCTTGCCGGGCGAGTGCATGCGGTGCAGGTTGTCCTGCTTCTGGGCCACGGCCTCGATAGCCTCTTCCTGCTTGCCGCTGGTGTAATACAGGGTGGCCGCCAGGAAGGCCAGCAGCAGGGTGATGCCGGACAGGATGAACAGGGTTTTCTGCTTCATTTCGATGCCTTGTAGTGGGTGAGCGCCAGGAGCGCGATGATGGCGGAAAAGGCCAGGACGGAGAGCAACGGGATGTTGATGAAGCCCAGCCACTCGAAGGTGACCTCGCTGCACGGCACCCCTCTGACGCAGGGGCGGATGCTTTCCGGGATCACGCCCAGCACCAGCAGCCAATGGAACAGCGCGAAAGCCCAGCCCACCAGCGCCAGCGGCAGGGCATAACGGACCACGCGGGGGTCGAAGGGGAACAGGCCCAGGGGCAGGATCAGTGCCAGCGGGAACATGAAGATGCGTTGCCACCAGCATAGTTCGCAGGGCGCCAGCTTCATCACCTCGCTGAAGAACAGGGCACCCAGCACCGAAGTGGCGGCGATCAGCCAGGCCAGGAAGGTGGGTGTCCAGGCCTGTTCAGGCGTGGCCTTGGCGGGAGCGGGGTCGGGGCGGGTTTGCATGGGCCTATTGTCGAGGCAAATCCGGGGTGTGTGTAGCCCCCATGATGTTCTTCCCCCAGCTGGCCGCTGTTCTCGGTCCAGTGTTAATCGGGTATAAGTCGACCATTAACCAGGGATGGGGAAACGCAAATGGCTCATTGCGGCTATGCGGTCAAAGGGCGGAGGGGTTTGCGTTCCAGCCTGATGTGGTGGCTGGCGGTCATCGTGATGGCTGGTTATTACGCTCAAACCGGCCATGCGGCCGATACCGCCGGCGACTCCGGCCAGGCTGGCAATGCGGCTGCGGCGTCGCCAGGCAGCAAGTCCCTGTGGATCAATCCCGGCCTGTACTCCATCCATTTTCAGGACAAGGGTTACAACAACGACAACTGGGGGTTGGGTCTGGAATACCGCTATTCGGACAGCCAGTCCATCGCCGTCGGCGGTTTCAATAACAGCGACAGCAAAACCTCCCATTACCTGAGCTGGTATTGGCAGCCATTTGCCATCGGCCCGGTAAAGCTGGGCGCCACCTTCGGCGCGCTCGACGGTTATCCTGACTACCATGATGGCGGCTGGTTTCTTGCCGCCATTCCGGCGGCGACCTACGAGGGCAACCGCTTCGGCTTGAACGTCCTGCTGGTCCCCAGCTACAAGGACAAGCTTCATGGCGCCCTGTCCTTCCAGTTGAAGTACCGCCTCTATTAGCCGGGGACCCGGTCAGCCCGGCTGGCCGCAGGCCCTGCAGTAGCGGCCATGCACGTGGGTCAGCCCGTGGCAATGGCCGCACACCCGGTACTGGGCCGTGCCGCAGGCCGGGCAGTGGTGGCTGTCGGGCGGCAGGTGCACGCCGCATTCCTGGCACAACCCTTTCGCAATGCGCCGCTGCAGCAGCTTTTCGCGCGAGAAAAGCTTTTTCTGGAACAGGTAGATCAGGGCCAGTGCCGCCAGGATGGCCACGGCGATCACCAGGTAGTGCCAGATCGCCACCAGCTTGAGCGATTCCAACAGCTCGATCAGATGTCTCAGCAATTTCCTGGGGATGATGTCGTAGACCAGATTCATCACCTTCAGGAACACCGGGATGACCGCGACCACCAACAGGTGCGACGACACCAGGGTCTGGAACGGGCGGCTGGCGGCAATGCTGCGCGAATTCCAGAAATAGAACACCGCCAGCAGCGGCAGCAGAAACAGCATCTCCATGCCCAGCCGCTTGGCCGGGTACCAGAAGTTCAACCGGCGCAGTTCGTCGCGCAGGGCCGTGCGGTCGGCGTCGCTTACCTTCGCCACCGCCTCGAACAGTGCACTGACCCGGGCATCCTGCTCCAGCGAGGCCTCGAGCAGGCCCTGCCTGCGGACCAGTTCGTTCAGGCTGGCCGTCTTGTCGGCCATGGTCTTGCGGATCGCGGCGGTGTCGGCGGCCGGTTGCGACTGGCCGGCGATGGTTTCGAGCAACCGGGTGTCGTAGGCCCCCTTCATGCGCTCCAGGTCGGCGCGCAGGGTCTGCGTCTCCCGCGTGATGTTGACCATGTCGCCGAGATCGCGGGCCAGGCCGGCATCGTCGCGGATTGCCTGGTAGGCGCGGACGATGGGGGCGCAGATGGGGTGCTGCTGGGTAAGGTCCGGCCGTTCGTCGGGCATGAAGCGCTGGGCCTGGTAGCTCGAAACCAGGCGCGCCAGGTTGTCCAGGCGGTTGC
>JBAZLW010000224.1:0-4728 GCA_041650095.1 Hydrogenophilaceae bacterium
TGTCGCGGTGGCCGGAGATCACTTCGTTGGACAACGGGCAGGAGGTGTAGATCGCATTCGGTTCGATCAGGGTGACGTCGATGCCTGTATCGAGCAGCTTGACGTACTTGGCGGCCGTGGCGCCGCCGTAGCCGCCGCCGATCACGATGACCCGCGCCTTGGCCTTGGCGTGCGCAAGGGTCGGAAAGCTGAGGGCAGAGACGGAGGTGGCCGCAGCCAGGGCCTTGATGAATTGACGACGATTGAGTTGGCTCATGGTCTTTCCCTCTCTCACTTGCTCTGGGCACCGTAGAACTGGGCGGCAGCGGCTACGTCGCCCGCCTCCATCTTCTGGGCGTTCTTGATCATCTTCTTGTGGCTCATCTGGAAGCTGGCGTCGCGGTATTTCATCAGTTCCAGTTCGAGGTATTTGGCCCACTGGCCATTGAGGCGCGGGACGTCGTCGCCGTCCGGTTCGCTACCGGTGGCGCCATGGCAGGTCTCGCAGCGGTCGGTGGCTTCCTTGCCCTTGGCCAGGACGTCTTTCGACGCCTTCTGCACCACCGGCGTCCACGGCAGCTTGGCAAAGTAGGTGGCCAGCCCGGCAATCTCTGCGTCGGTGTAGCCGCTGATCAGGCGGGTCATGTTGGCAGAGGCACGCGCCCCGCTCTTCCATTCCATCATGACCGTCTTCAGGTAGTCCGCCGACAGACCCGCTATCGACGGCATCGATTGACCCACGCTCACCCCGTTGGTCCCGTGGCAGCCGTAGCACGTCCGCGCCAAGCCTTCTATGTTGTCGCCCGCATGGACAGGGGCACCCTGGAACACCAGACACACTGTGGCCAAGGCTAGGTAAGCCTTTTTATTCATGATCTCTCCTCACTCAAGTAAATTTGCGCCACGAACACCCGCGGGAACGGTCTTTCACGGCCACAGCCAATCAATTTGGGCGAACCCTAACAACCACTTCTAGAAAAGTTCCCAAAACCCTACATCCGGGTTGACAGTCGTCAATTTCATGCCCTCTGCATTTCCTTGGCGCAGATGGAGGCATCCATCAGCCTGAGCTTCGAGCCATCGCCGATCCGGATGGCACCGCCCTGCATGGCGATCACGCCCTGCTGGCCGAGGAAGCTCAACATGCGGGAAAAGGTTTCCTGGGTCAGCCCGAGTTTGGCGGCGATATCCCGTTTGCGACCCGGAAGGGTGATCTCGTAGCCGTCGTCGACCTCGGCGCACGGCTTGTGATTCATCAGGAAGCGCACCACACGCAGCAGGCTGGACGGCTGCGAGCAGATCTCCATGTCCTGCAGGGTGGCCTGATGCTGCTTCGCGACCAGTTTGAGGGTTTGCTCCAACAGCGCGGGGGCGCCGCTCAGTTCCGCCAGGTAGGTGCGGGCATTGATCCTGATGAGGTGACTGTCCCGGCAGGCCGCCACCCCATAGGGCAGGGAGGCGCTCAACAGGAGTGCGACTTCGCCGAAGCCCTCTCCCGGCATCACCAGGGAAACGATGCGCTCCATGCCGTTGGAGAGCGGAATGAACAGGCGCACCTGACCGCTGACGACGAGATACAAATGTTCGGGAACATCACCCCGGACCAGGACAGGCATGTCCTTGCTGACGCCAAACTGGCTGGCACCCATCGCGAGTCGGGACAGCACGCCGGCATCCCAGCCCCGGAAGTAGGCCAGGCGGCTCAAGGTATCGCGCAGATGCGCAGGGGGCATGGACAGATTGTTCATTGTTTTTCCTTCGGGACCCCAGTCCTACCGCACGATCCATGCCACTCCAGCCAATTCCGCCGAATGCCCTGCCTAAGCACTTGATTGGAATAGGTAGATATGCTCAATGACGATAACTGGACTGACTTAACCGGGGCAACCACAAGTCATAATGGTTACCTGATGGTAACGCTCACCCACTTTGTCCGGTTGGTTTGGTAACCAAGGCGCGCCGAGGTCCGTAGAAGTTTTGAAAATTGACGTTTTGTTGATAAAAATCAATTTGATGCCGATCAAGATGTCAGTAGCATCGTGTTACGATTAGGTAACAACAAGCAAATCAAGGATGGAGAGATGTCAGAATCAGTTTCGCCGTTCGGGCAGGCGGCTTATGCCTATGCAATGACACTTGCTCCGGTGCAGGCATAGCCTTGCGATTCTACGATCTCAGCATTCGCCACAAGCTGCCTCTGTGGGGCGGCGGGCTGATATTGGTCACGGCCTGCCTGGTCGCAATCCCGTTCTTGGTCGAGACCCATGACGAAGTCAAACGCGACATGCTGTTCGACTCGGAAGCCTTGGGCCTGACCCTGGCCGGCGCCTTGAACTCCAGCCTGGTCAGTCAGGATGTTGAGCGCGCCCAGGAAATCGTCCAGGCGCCGTTCGTGGCGCAACAAAACAACTCCTATTTCCAGTTCGAGGCGATCCTGGTTGTCGACATGGCCGGGCGCGTGTTCGCCTCCAGCCAGCCGGACACTTACCGTGCGGCCAGTGACATCGGCTCCTATAGCGGCCAGTTCACTGAACTATGGACCCGGCTCTCCGCCCAGCGCGACCAGACGATCTTCGACGACGAGGGAGAGAAGACGCTGGTGGCGATCCCTATCCACAAGGATGACCTTGATCTGGGCAATCTCATCATCGTTCACACCCGCGATTTCTACCTGGGCCGCTTTCTCGATGCCACACTCAGGGCCGCCCTGCTCACTCTGATGGCGCTCGGCCTGCTGCTGCCCTTGAGTTGGTATTGGGGTGCGCGCATGGCGCGGCCGCTGGCCCTGCTGGCAAGGCGCATGCACACCACGGAGGGCGAGCTGGAACCGCTGCCGGCGAATGCCTACCCCTATCGCGATGAACTGGGCCAGCTGTTCAACCAGTTCGACCGCCTGACGGCCGAGCTACGGGACAAGGAACGTGTGCGCCAGGCCGCCATGGAGTCCGAACACCTGGCCACCTTGGGCAGGATGACGGCCGGCATCGTCCACGAGATCAACAACCCGCTCGGCGGCCTGTTGACCGCCATCGATACGCTGAAACGGCACGGCGGGCATGACCCGGTTACCGAGCGGATCGTACCCATGCTGGAACGCGGCCTGAAACAGATCCAGGACACCGTTTCCGCGATGCTGGTCGAGGTGCGCACGGGCAAGCCGCGTCCTCTGAACCATCAGGACATCGAAGATGTACTGACCATCGTCCGCCAGGGGGCAAAAAAGCCAGGCACCCAACTCGAGATGAAAAACGGCATCGCCGAAGAGGTGCCACTGCCGGCCAGCCTGATCCGGCAGATCCTGATCAATCTGTTGCTCAACGCCTGTCAGGCCGCCGGGCATGGCCATGTCCACGCCTCCATCACCCGGTCAGATGGCGGCATCGTCATTGCCGTCGACAATACCGGCCCGGCGATCCCGGAGGCGGTCCGGGATCGCCTGTTCGAGCCCCGGGTCGGCGCCAGCGAGGATGGCCATGGCCTCGGCCTGTGGGTGACCCGCCAGATCGTCGAGCAGTTGCGCGGCAATATCTCCGCCGAGAGCCGGGATGGCCTGACCCGCTTCGTCGTCGGACTGCCTCTGGGTGAACCGGCATGAACGGCCTGCCGACCCGCATCTGCCTGGTCGACGACGACCCGGTCATGGGCGAATCGCTCTCGCTGCGGCTGGAACTGGAAGGCCATGCCTGCGACTGGTTCAAGCTCGGCCAGCCGGCCATCCAGACCATCGCCAAGGGCGGCTATCACGCCGTGATCTGCGATATCCAGCTGCCGGACATCAGTGGTGAGGAAATATTCCGCAGCCTGAGGGAGGCAGGCGGGGCCATGACACCGTTCATCTTCATTACCGGCTTCGGCAATGTCGACCAGGCCGTGCGCCTGATCAAGCAGGGGGCCGCCGATTACCTGATCAAGCCGTTCGACCCTGACACCCTGCTCGAAAAGCTGGGCTTGCTGAGAGGCGCCCTGAGGATCGCGCCCGACCATGCCGAACCGCTGGGCCCCTCTCCGGCCATGGTTTTTCTGGATCACCTGCTGGCCCGTATCGGTCCCACCCAGTCGAGCGTACTGATCACCGGCGAATCCGGGGTCGGCAAGGAACGCATCGCCCGCAAGCTGCATGTCCTCGGCCGGCCGGAGCAGCCCTTCGTCGCGGTCAACTGCGGCGCCCTCAGCGAAACGCTGCTGGAGGCCGAGCTGTTCGGCTACGAAAAGGGGGCCTTCACCGGCGCCAACAAGACCAAGCGCGGCCTGTTCGAGCAAGCCCATGGCGGCACCTTGTTCCTCGACGAGATCAGCGAAACTTCTCCCGCCATGCAGGTCAAGCTGCTTAGGGTCATCGAGGAACGGCAGGTCATACGGGTCGGCGGCGAGGCCGGCATCGGGGTGGATTTCCGTCTGGTCGCCGCCTCGAACCAGGACATCAAGAACCTGGTCGACGACGGCCGGTTTCGCCAGGACCTCTATTTCCGCCTCAACGTGATCCAGTTGCGGGTGCCGCCGCTACGCGAGCGTCTGGACGACATCCCCTGGCTGGCCGAACGCTTCCTGAACGTCTGTGCGGCCCACCGCAGCCGGGTGCCCAAGCAACTTTCCCCTGCCGCCAGGCAGGCGCTGCGGCAATATCCCTGGCCGGGCAACGTGCGCGAACTCAAGCACCTGCTGGAACGGGCCTGTGTGCTCACGGACGGCCAGGTGCTGGGCCCGAACGACTTGTTCGACAAACCGCCGTCCGCCCTCGCGCCCGAACAG
>JBAZLW010000225.1:0-4718 GCA_041650095.1 Hydrogenophilaceae bacterium
GTTGATCTGGTCGAGGTGGCTGATCCGGATCAGGGCCAGGCTGCCTTCCGTCGCGGCCTCCTCGGCCGTGAGTTGTTCACGCAATTGCGTCATGAAGAATTCGCGATTGGGCAGGTCGGTCAGCGAATCGTGGTTGATCTGGCGGCGCAGTTCGTCCAGGCGCGCCGCCTCCTCGGCAAATATGGCCTTCAGGCGGCTGACCATGGCATTCATGGCGACCACCACCGAGCGCAATTCGGGCGTGCGCGGCTCGTCGACACTGATGAAACGGCGCTCCTGTATGGCTTCGGCCTGCTCGACGACACGGTTGAGCGGCTTGAAAACGAAGCGCAAGATGGCCGTACCGAGCAGCCCGGTCAGGGCGCCGGCCAGCAGGAACCAGGCGGCCAGGTGTTGAACGCCGCTCCATAATTCCTGGTAAGCGAAACGGCTGTGGCTGACCAGTTTGATGCTGCCGTACTGCTTCCAGCCGTCCTGGACCAGCGCGGTGCCTGCCGCCGCCTTGATCGGAAACATGCGCACGAACCAGGCGGGCGCGCCGGTTGTATCACCCGTGAAATGCCGCTCGATCATTACCTGGTGCCTGGGGTCGGTGAGTACGATTTCCTGATAATGGCCGGTGTCGAACTGGGACGAGATCATCAATTCGACCATGACTGGATCCTTGTCCGGAAGCTGTGACAGAACCAGTGCCAGGGAGGCCGCATTGTCGACATTCTTTATATAGAGCTGCTGCTCGATGTAGCCGCGCGCGGTGTACAGGCTGACCACGAAGCTGCCCGCGAAGGCCAGAATGGTGAGGCCGACGATGGCCAGCCAGAATTGTCGGTAGATGGACATTTATTTCTCCTGGAAACCACAAGTACACATTATGAAAACTCATTCAAAGCCGTCGGCCTTCATCCGGCTGATCAGGTCGCGCCAGCGTGACAAACGCGCGGTTGAACTACCGCTTGAAGATGCGCCGGGTGCGCTGCCTAGCCACAATCCTTCGCTGTTGAACCCGAATACCGGTGTGAGGTCCGGGCGTTGCGGAGCGGGACGGATGTCAGCCAGCAAGTTGTCGAGAATCAGGGGTTCGTCGTTCGGGCCTGGATAGTAGGCAAGCACCATGTGTGCAATGGAAATCTTGCTGTAATGGCCGCCTATGCGGGCCTTGACATAGGTGATACGCAACCGGTCGGCCGGGATACCCGCCAGCAGCAGGCTGAAATATTTAGCGATGGCAAAATCCTCGCAATCCCCCGCGCTGCGACCCATCGTTTCAAGGGGGGTGGCCCAATAATCACTCTGGCCCCAGATTTCGGCGTCTTCCTTGTACATGACATGACGATTGAAGAAATCGTTGACCTTGCGGATTTTCTCGGTTTCCGGGCTGTTCCGGCTTGCGCTCAGGAGATCGCGCCACTGTTCGGCGGTTTGCTGGGCGCGTGCGCCATATCGTTGGGCGGCCAGTTGAGCGAAGCTGTCGAAATTGAGATGGCTGCCAAACTGGGCTAATACCCCATATACGCAGGCCGTAAGCGTAGCCAGAAGGGTTATTGACCGGAATAAGTGGCGGTGGCGGCCGCTGGCCATGGGGGTTTGCCTTGCATGATTCAAAGTATTGGCTTTAAATTCAAAGTCAGAACAAATTCAGCTGGTGCCATTATATTAAACTGCGGTATAGCGAAGGCTTCATCGGTTTGACTGGCATCTTAAGTTATTCTTGATACGCTCAAATAAGCTTTCAAACAAGGGGTTGTAAATGAATAAGCGATTCTTCAATACACATCCGCGCAAGTTGGTCGTTGCGCTTGCGTTTGCCGCGCTCACATCAGCTTCCTATGCCGGAGGGATCACACTGAAGGAAGCCGCCCAAGAGGCCGTGTCCAAGAATCCGGAGGTTGTGATGCGTTGGCATGCCTACAAGGCGGCCACCGAACAGATCGATGTGGCCAAGGGCGGCTATCTCCCCAGAGTTGATCTGACTGCCGGGATCGCACGCGAACATAAAAAGACCCCTCCGAGTTTCGACGAAACTTATACCCGCAGCGGCGCTTCCCTGATCCTCAACCAGATGCTCTTCGATGGCTTCGCGACCCGTAACGAGGTGGCGAAGTTCAACTATGCGCAACGGGTACGCTACAACGAACTCCTGGATGCCTCCGAGACGGCGGCGCTGGAGGCCATGCGCGCCTACACGGATGTCCTGCGCTATCGCAAGCTGTATCAGTTGGCCCAGGAAAACTATGTCCAGCACCGTGTGGTGTTCGACCAGATCCAGCAGCGCGTGCAGTCCGGCATCGGTCGTGGCGTCGACCTGGAACAGGCGGGTGGCCGTCTGGCCCTGGCCGAATCCAATCTGCTGACCGAGGCGAGCAACCTGCACGACGTCAGCGCCCGCTACCAGCGTATCGTCGGCAGCCTGCCGCCGCAGGAGATGGCCGATCTGCCACAACTGGATAAGGGCATCCCGGCCGGGGCGGATCTGGCGCTACGTTCGGCGTATGCGCAACATCCTGCCCTCCAGGCCGCTCAGGAAAACATCGTTTCCGCCCAGAGTGACGCCAAGGTTCGCCATGCCGCGTTCATGCCCCGGGTCGATCTGCGCGCCCGGCACGATATCGGCAATGACCTCGATGGCATCGATGGCCGGCATGAACTCTCCTATATTGAGCTGCTGCTCAACTACAACCTTTACAACGGGGGTTCCGACAAGGCGGCCGAGCGGCAGTACTGGGAACAGGTCAGTGTGGCCAAGGACATGCGCGACAAGACCTGCCGCGATATCCGGCAAACCCTCAATATTGCCTACAACGACGTCGGGCGCCTGAAAGAGCAGCTGGGTTACCTGGAGCAGCACCAGTTGTCCACCGAGAAGGCACGTGATGCCTACCACAAGCAATTCGATATCGGCCAGCGTACGCTGCTTGATTTGCTGGATACCGAGAACGAATTGTTCGAGGCCAAGCGAGCCTATCAGCAGGCTTACTTCGATCACCTCTACTCCATGGGCCGTACCCATGCTGGTATGGGCGACTTGCTGCAGGTGGTGGGCTTGCAGCACATGGATACCGAGGGTCTGGCCAAGGCCAACGAGAAGGCGGAATTTGATCCCGATACCATCTGTCCGCCCGAGGCCCCCAAGCAGAACAACGTCGACAAGGACAAGGTGTTCGCCGAAGCCATGGCGGCCATGCCGGCCATGGCGGCCATGGCGCCTATGGCCCCTATGGTGATGGGTGCCAAGACTCCGGCCGCTGCCGCTATGGCTGGCGACCAGGACGGCGATGGTGTGATCGACTCCAAAGACCAGTGCCCCAATACGCCAAAAGGTACCAAGGTTGATGAAAAGGGTTGCCCTTACCAGGCGATCATCGAGTTGAAGGGTGTCCACTTCGATTATGACAAGGCTGTCCTGCGTAAGGATGGCCTGCCTGCCATTGACGATGGGGTTGCCCTCATGAAGAAGCGCCCGGAAATCAAGGTGGAAGTGGCTGGGCACACTGATGCCGATGGCTCTGATGCCTATAACCTCAATCTTTCAACCCGCCGTACTCAGGCGGTCGTCGATTACATGGTTTCTCAGGGTATCTCGAAGGATCGCTTGGTCGCCAAGGGCTATGGCGAGTCCCAACCCGTCGCGGACAATGCCACGCCGGCAGGCAAGGCCAAGAACCGTCGCGTTGAGATGCGCATCCTCGGTAATCAATAGGTCGTCGTTTTATTGGAAAGGCCGCGCTTAGGCGCGGCTTTTTTTTCGTGCTCCATGCCCCGGTATAATGGCCGCACACATGACCGCACTTTCCTTTATACATCTCCGTCTCCACAGCGAATATTCGGTGCAGGACAGCATCCTGACCATCGATCGCGCAATCGCCATGGCATCAGAAGACGGTATGCCGGCACTGGCGTTGACCGATCTCGCCAACCTGTTCGGCCTGGTCAAGTTCTACAGCGGCGCCCGGAAGAAAGGCGTCAAGCCGATCGTCGGTTGCGACATCTGGCTGGCCGGACGTGATCAGCCAGACAAGCTCAGCCGTATGCTGTTACTGGTTCAGAACCGTGCCGGCTATCGCCGCCTGTGTGAACTGCTGACCATGGCCTACCGCGGCAACCTGCATCGCGGTCGAGCCGTGATCAAGCAGGAATGGTTTGAAACGCTTGGAACGGATGGCTTGATTGCCCTCTCCGGGGCGCAGTGGGGCGAGGTGGGTCTGGCCTTGCTGAACGATTCCTGGGATTCCGCTCGTGCCATGGCGGAGGAGTGGAGCAGACTGTTCCCGGATCGCTATTACCTGGAAATCCAGCGCAATGGCCGTCCGGAGTCCGAGAGCCATCTGGCCCAGGCCGTTGCCCTGGCCAGCGAGCTCGGCCTGCCCGTCGTGGCGACGCACCCGGTCCAGTTCCAGACTCCGGAGGATTTCAAGGCCCACGAAGCACGGGTCTGTATCGCCGAGGGTTACATGCTGGCGGATCGCCGGCGGCCGCAAAGCTTCAATCAGGGCGACTATTTCAAGAGCCAGGCCGAGATGGCGGAATTGTTCGCCGATCTCCCGGAAGCACTGGAAAACAGCGTCGAGATCGCGCGCCGATGTAACCTGACCTTGGAGTTGGGCAAGAGCAAGCTGCCGCTATTCCCGACCCCGGCCGGCATGAGCCTGGACGACTACCTGCGCCAGCGGGCGAACGAAGGCCTGGATGCACGCCTAGCCGATCTTTTTCCGGACCCCTCG
>JBAZLW010000226.1:0-4674 GCA_041650095.1 Hydrogenophilaceae bacterium
CCTGCCCCTGGCCTTCAATCGCAAGCCGGTGCTGCAGCGCATGGCCATCGTGGTGGCGGGGCCGCTGGCCAACCTGATCCTGGCCATCCTGCTCTACTGGGGCCTGTTCGTGCACGGCGTCGCCGTGCTGAAACCCATCGTGGCGGCACCGGAGGCCAGGACCCCGGCGGCCGTGGCCGGCGTGGCCGGCGGCGATACCGTGGTATCGGTCAATGGCGAACCGGTGGCGGACTGGCAGGGGCTGCATTGGGAGATCTTGAAGCAAGGTTTGCGCGACGGCCGGGTCGACATGGAAACCCGTTCGACGGCGGGCCACCTCGCCGTCAGGCAACTCGATCTCACCGGTATCGATCTCGCCGACGCCGACGCCGACCCACTGGCCAGGGTCGGCCTGAAACGCTTTTTGCCCGACTTTCCCGCCGTAATCGGCCAGACGCTGCCGGAAGGCCGGGCCGCCCAGGCCGGCCTGCGCGCCGCCGACCACGTGCTGGCAATCGACGGCCAGCCCATCGCCAAGTGGGACGAGATGGTCGCCATCGTCCGGGCCAGCCCGGAGAAGACGCTGGGGTTCCTGGTCGAGCGGGCCGGCCAGCGCATCACGCTATCGATCAAGCCGGCCTCCATACCGGACAAGGGAGTCCGCATCGGCCAGATCGGCGCCACCCCTCAGATCGATGAACAACAGCTGGCCAAGTTGCGCGGCGAGGTCCGCTTCGGCCCGGCCGAGGCGATGAAACGCGCCCTCTACCGGACTTGGGATCTGTCCACCTTCAGCCTGGAAATGCTTGGCCGTCTGGTGATCGGCCAGGCCTCGCTGAAAAACCTGTCCGGCCCGGTCACCATCGCCGATTATGCCGGCCGCTCCGCCGAGGCCGGCCTGACTTCGTTCATCGCCTTCCTGGCCCTGATCAGCGTGAGCCTGGCGGTGCTCAATCTGCTGCCCATCCCATTACTGGATGGGGGCCATTTGCTGTATTATTCCGCCGAATTTCTGACCGGTCGTCCGGTTCCGGATTCGGTCCAGGAACTCGGCCAGAAAGTCGGCGCGGCACTGCTCGCCACGCTGATGTTTTTTGCCCTGTTCAACGACCTTCAACGTCTGTTCGCTGGCTGAACGACCGTAGAGAGAAGAATGACAAACACGCACAAGTTATCCCTCCTGGCCGCCGCGCTTCTGCTCTCCTTCCAGGCTTCGGCATTCGATTCTTTCCAGATCAAGGATATCCGTGTCGAAGGCATTCAGCGTACCGAGGCGGGCACCGTGTTTAGCTACCTGCCGGTCAAGGTCGGCGAAACGCTGACCCAGGAAGCGGCCACCAAGGCGATCCAGGCCTTGTATGCGACTGGGTTTTTCAAGGATGTACGGCTGGAGAACCTGGACGGCGTCCTGGTCGTGATGGTGGAAGAGCGTCCTGCTATCGCCCAGATCGAGTTCTCCGGCATGAAGGAACTGCCCAAGGATGAAATCCTGGCCGCCTTCAAGCAGCAGGGCCTCTCCGAAGGACGCATCCTGGACAAGTCGCTGCTCGACAAGGCAGAGCAGGAACTCAAGCGGCAATATTTCAACCGTGGCCTCTACTCGGTCCAGATCAAGACCCAGTTGACGCCGCTGGAGCGCAACCGTACCGCGATCACCTTCGAAGTCACGGAAGGCGAAGTCGCCAAGATACGCTCGATCAATATCGTCGGCGCCAAGGCCTTCAAGGAGAAGGATCTGGCTGGCCTGTTCGTCCTGCGCACGCCCGGCTGGCTGACCTGGCTCAACAAGAACGACCAGTATTCCAAGCAGAAACTCTCGGCCGACCTGGAAACGCTGCGTTCCCATTATCTGAACCAGGGTTACCTTGAGTTCCGTATCGAATCCACCCAGGTCTCGATCACGCCGGACAAGAAGGACATCTACCTCACGGTCAATATCAGCGAGGGCGACAAATACACGGTCTCCGACATCAAGATGGCCGGGGAAATGCCGGTTCCTGAAACCGCATTGATGCCGCTGGTCACACTCAAGCCGGGCGATGCCTTCTCGCGGGAAAAGCTGAACGCCTCGATCAAGAATATCGGCGACCGTCTGGGCAACGACGGCTACGCCTTCGCCAACGTCAATGCCGCACCGGAACTGGACAAGGACAAGAAGCAGGTCGGCTTCACCTTCCTGGTCGACCCGGGCCGCAAGGTCTACATCAACCGGATCAACATCGCCGGCAACACCAAGACCCAGGACAACGTGATCCGGCGCGAGATGCGCCAGATGGAAGGCGCCTGGTATGCCACCGACAAGATCAACCGCTCACGCGACCGGATCGACAAACTGGGTTACTTCAAGGACGTCACGGTGGAAACGCCGGCGGTTCCGGGTGCGCCGGACCAGGTCGACCTCAACCTCAACGTCACCGAGCAATCAACCGGCAGCATGATGCTGGGCGCCGGTTTCTCCAGCACCGACGGCCTGGTGCTGTCCGGCGGGATCAGCCAGAACAACCTGTTCGGCACCGGCAACAGCCTGTCCCTGCAGGCGAACAGCGGCAGCATCAACACCCGTTATTCCCTGTCGTTTACCCAGCCCTATTTCACCCAGGACGGCGTCAGCCTGGGTTATGACCTGTACCGCCGCGATGTCGACACCACCAGTTCGAGTTCCGTGGTCGAGTACAGCACCTCCACGATCGGCGTCGGGGTCCGTCTCGGCCTACCCATCAGCGAGTACGACGCCATCAACCTGGGGGCGGCAGTCGAGCAGTACACGCTCGATCTCAATCCGAGCAGTACAGTCACCCCGCAATACATGACCGATTTCTCGTTCAAGAATGGCGGCGATGCCTCGGGCGTCACCGTCAACTCGCTGCGCCTGGATGCCGGTTGGTCGCGCGACAGCCGGGACAGCTTCCTTTACCCCACCAAGGGCTCGTTCCAGAAGTTCAACGCCGAACTGGGCACCCCTGTCGGCGACCTGCAGTACTACAAACTGTCGTACCAGTACTCGTGGCTGCGGCCGATATTCGGCAATGCCACGTTGATGCTGAATGGCGAGATTGGCTGGGGCGGCGGTTTGGGCGGTCAGGAACTGCCATTCTTCCGCAACTACTACGCCGGCGGCATCGGTTCCGTACGCGGCTTCAAAAACGGCACCCTGGGACCCAAGCAGGAAACCACTTCCAGCGGCATCATCGCCATTGGCGGCGACAAACGCCTGGTTGGCAATGCTGAACTGATGTTCCCCTTCCCGGGTTCCGGCAACGACCGTTCCTTGCGCATGAGCGTCTTCATGGATACCGGCGCTATCTGGGGCCCCAACGACAAGGACGGCTTGTACAAGGATATTTCGTTCACCGATCTGCGCTATTCCGCCGGCCTTGCCGTGACCTGGCTCTCGCCCATGGGTCCGATCAAGCTTTCCCTGGCAAAACCCCTGCGTAAGCTGGAGAACGATGAAGAAGAGATATTCCAGTTCCAGATGGGCCAGATTTTTTAAGGAGTTTTCATGCGTACCTTGCTCGTTTCGATTTTCCTGCTGATCTACTGTGGCGTGGCGTATGCCGCCGAGACGAAGATCGGGTTCGTCAATACCGAGCGACTGTTCAGGGATTCGTCCATGGCGGTCAAGGCCCAGAAAAAGTTGGAGCAGGAGTTCGCCCGTCGGGAGCAGGACATCCAGAAAATGGTCAAGCAGGCGCGCGACATCCAGTCCTCGCTTGAGAAGGAAGGCCTGACCATGGCCGAGGCGGACAAGACCCGCAAGGAACGCGACCTCGCCAACCAGACTCGTGAAATCCAGCGCGCCCAGCGGGAATTCCGCGAGGATCTGAACCAGCGCAAGAATGAGGAGTTCAGCGCGATACATCAGAAGGCACGCAAACTGATCCAGGATATCGCCGAAAAGGAAAAGTTCGACCTGATCCTGGAAAACGTGGTCTATGCCAGCCCGCGCGTGGACATCACCGACCGGGTCATGAAGGCCTTGGAGCGCTGAACCGGTGCCCTATTCGCTGGCCCAGCTTCAGAGCCTGATCGGCGGTGAGATTCGAGGTAACGGCGACAAACCACTTTGCGGCGTTGCTGCGTTGGCCGATGCCGAGACGGAGCAGCTCAGTTTCGCCGTCGGCGCGAAGAATCTGGCGGCAGCCGCCGCCAGCCGTGCCGGCGGCCTGATCGTCAACCCCGCCCTGGCCGGGCAACTGGACCGCGACCTGCTGGTGGTCGCCAATCCGCATGCCGCCTTCGCTCGTGCCGCCGCGCTGTTCCATCCCGAGCCTCCACTGCGAGCGGGCATCCACCCTGCCGCCGTAGTCGATCCGAGCGCATCGGTGGCCGAGGGTGCCGAGGTCGGTGCTCATGTGGTGATCGGCGCCGGCAGCCGCATCGGCGCCGGCAGCCGCATCGGCGCCGGCTGCGTGGTGGGTGATGACGTCGAGATCGGCAGCGCATGCCGCCTGTATGCCAACGTCACGATCTACCCCGGCTGCCGTCTCGGCGACCGCGTCAGCCTGCACTCCGGCTGTGTGATCGGCTCGGACGGCTTCGGCCTGGCCTGGGAAGACGATGGCTGGCTCAAGGTGCCGCAGGTCGGCCGGGTCATCATCGGCGACGACGTCGAGATCGGCGCCAACACCACCATCGATCGCGGCGCCCTGAACGACACCGTGATCGGGAACGGCGCCAAGATCGACAACCTGG
>JBAZLW010000227.1:0-4670 GCA_041650095.1 Hydrogenophilaceae bacterium
GGTTCGCCTGCGTCCACGGCGACCCGGATCTGGTGTCGCTGTTGATCGCCCATGGCGCCAATGTCGACAACCAGAACGTCAACGGCGCCACCTGCGCCATCTATACCGCCTCCACCGGCAAGCTGGCGGTGCTCAAGCGCCTGGTCGAGGCCGGTGCCGATCTCGGCAAGGAGACCAGCGGCGGCTACAACGCACTGGAAAGCGCCTCGACCCTGCCGGTGCTGAAATACCTGCGCGGCCTGGCGCCCGAGCGCAGGGAACTGTCGGCGGCCTAGGCGGTATCGGCACTGCCCAGCGTCGCCAGCGCGCCTTCGTAATCGAAGGCGTCGATCTGGCGGCTGAACTCCTGGTAACGGTGGCCCAGGTGCGCGCGCAGCAGATCGGCGGATGCACTGGCCAGGTGGCTGGCCTGGGTGTCGTCGTCGGCCAGCAGCCTGGCCAGGTCGGCAAGGACAAGTCGAAGCTGTTCCGGGTCGATGCGGCCACCGGCGTCTGCGTCCGGTTCAAGCGCTTCGGGCAGGGCCAGGATCGCCTGCACCAGTTGTGTCAGTTCCTGGTTGCACTGCCGGGCCAGGGCCTGGCATTCGGCCACGGCGGCGTCCTGATGCAGGGCGGCATCCAGCCGGGTGGCCAGGTCGGCGACGCGGTGCGCGCCCAGGGTGGCGGCAACGCCCTTCAAGCCGTGGCTCAGGCGGCGGGCTTCCAGTCGATTGCCGGCGACCAGGCATGCCTGGACATGTTTCATGTCTTCCCGATGGCTGTCGGCGAACATCCGCAGCAGGCGCAGATATTTCGCCGCGTTGCCCTTGATCAGGGCGAGGCCTCGTTCCGCCGCCAGGCCCGGGATGCCGGCCAGTTGGGCCGGGAGATCGGCTGAGGTCGATTCGGCGTCTGTCGGTTCGTCGTCGGGCCGGCCGGCCGGGACCATCGGCGGCCGGCTGGTTTGCACCAGCCAACGCAGCAGGGTGGTGTACAGGTTTTCCGGGACCACCGGCTTGGCGACGAAATCGTTCATGCCTGCCGCCAGGCAGGCGCGCCGATCCTCGTCGAAGGCGTTGGCGGTCATGGCCAGGATGGGCAGGGGGGCATAGGCCGGTTGGGCGCGTATCGCCCGGGTCGCTTCCAGGCCGTCCATCTCGGGCATCTGCACGTCCATCAGCACCAGGTCGTAATGCTGGCTGCGCACCTTTTCCAGGGCCACCCGGCCGTTCTCCGCCGTATCCACCGACAGGCCGACCCCGTGCAGCAGTTCCAGGGCCACTTCCCGATTGATGGCATTATCCTCCGCCAGGAGCAACCGGGCACCGGCATGGTTGCGGCGCAGCATGGCCTCGGCGTCGGCGGGCATTGCCCTGGACTCGGCGGGCATCACGCCATGGCCGCGCTGGAGCCGGGCGGTGAGCCAGAAGGTGCTGCCCCGGCCTTCGATGCTTTCCGCGCCGGCCTCGCCGCCCATCATGCGCGCCAGGCGCCGGGTGATGGCCAGGCCCAGGCCGGTGCCGCCGTACTTGCGGGTGGTTGTGGCATCGGCCTGGGTGAAGACCTCGAACAGGGTCGGCAGTTTGTCCGCCGCG
The DNA here is from genome assembly GCA_041650095.1 of Hydrogenophilaceae bacterium. Taxonomy (GTDB): domain Bacteria; phylum Pseudomonadota; class Gammaproteobacteria; order Burkholderiales; family Thiobacillaceae; genus Parasulfuritortus. The sequence goes on from JBAZLW010000227.1 coordinate 1,575, forward strand.
ATTCCGATGCCGGTGTCCTGGACTTCGAAGTGCACCAGCAGGCTTGCCGGGCCTTCCTCCAGCAGTCTGGCGCGCAGCCAGATGGTGCCCCGCTCGGTAAACTTGACTGCATTGACGGCAAAGTTGAGCAGGGCCTGGCGCAGCCGGGTGGGATCGCCGCGCAGCCACAAGGGTACGTCGTCACGGTCCAGCTCGATGGTCAGTCCCTTGGCGCGGGCCTGTTCGGCGACCAGGGAGCGGACATGATCGAGTACGGTTTCCAGGGCGAAATCGGTCTGTTCCAGCTCCATGCGTCCGGCTTCGATCTTGGACAGGTCGAGGATGTCGTTGATGATGGCCAGAAGATGCTGCGCGGAGGTGTCGATCTTGCCCAGGCGTTCGTCCTGCTCGGGCGTGAGCGTGCCCTGGCGCAACAGGTAGGTCAGCCCGACGATGGCGTTCATGGGGGTGCGTATCTCGTGGCTCATGTTGGCCAGGAAGGCGCTCTTGGCCCTGTTCGCCGCGTCCGCCGCTGCCCGCGCCGCCTCCAGTTCGCTGGTCCGGCTGGCCACCAGATCTTCCAGGTGAAGGCGGTGACGGTCCAGTTCCTCGCCCATGCGTTTCTTCTCGGTGATGTCCTCCTTCACCGCGACATAGTGGGTGACGCGGCCATCCGGCTGGCGGATGGGGGTGATGATGGCGAACTCGACATATTCGCTGCCGTCCTTGCGCTTGTTGAAGAACTCCCCCTTCCAGGGTCGGCCCTGGGACAGGGCGTGCCAGAGTTCAACGTAGGTTTCCCTGGGCGTTCTGCCGGAGTGCAGGACGCGCGGGTTCTGGCCGATGACCTCTTCCCGGCTGTAACCGGTGTTGCGCAGGAAGGCCTCGTTGACGTACTCGAGCTCGGCCTCCAGGTTGGTGATGGCGATGCTTTCCGGGCTTTGCTCGACCGCCTGGGCGAGCTTGCGCAACTGTTCCTCTGCCTGTCGGCTTTCGGTGATGTCCTGTCCGGAACTGAGGCTGCCGACGATGCGGCCGTCGTCGCTGACGAGCAGGGCGTTGTGCCAGCCGATCAGCAACTGGCGGCCGTCGCGGCGCAGGACCGGGTTGTCGAAGTATTCCGTTAAGGTCAGGTCCCCGGCCATGAGTTGGCGGAACGCGGCTTGTACCGCTGTCCTGACGTCCGGGGGAATCATGGTCTCGAACCAGTTGCGGCCGATCAGTTCGCTTTCCTGGTAACCGAGCAGTGCGCAGCCGGCGCGATTGACCATGGTGATCCGGCCCTGATCATCCAGGGCGACCATGAATGTCTGCACGGTATCGAGGTATTTCTGGTTGCGGTCGCGCTCCTGTTGCAGTGCCACCTCGGCCAGTTTGCGATCGGTGATGTCCTCGGCGATGCCCAGGCTGCCGTAGGCCACGCCGTGCTCGTCGAGGAGGGGGACCTTGGTGGTATGGACGAAACGTTCCTCGCCCTCACTCAGCCAGCGCTCGTCCCGGGACTCGATAACGCCTGCCTCGATGATGCGGCGGTCGTCTGTGCGGTATTGCTCGGCCAGCTCGGCGGGGTAGAAATCGAAGTCAGTCCTGCCCGCTATGGCGTCCGGCGCGACCCCCAGGCTCAGGCCATAGGCGGCATTGCAGCCGACATAGACCGAATCGCGATCCTTCTGCCAGATGATCTGCGGCAGGTTGTCGAGCAGGGTGCGGTAACGGCTGGCGCTTTCATGCAGCGACTGTTCGGCCAGTTTCTTGTCGGTGATGTCGCGGTTGGTCACGCGACGCCCGACATAGGTGCCGTTCTCGTCCTGCAGCGGCATGCAGATGTGACTGATCCAGCGTAGGGCGCCATCCTTGCGCTGGATGCGGAACTCCATTTCGCACTGGTCGGCATGCTGGTCGTCCAGCACGTGCTGTCGATAGGTCGCGCGTTCGTCGGGGTGGACGATCGCGGTCATCAGGCCGGGGACGGCCAGGAATTCGTCCACGCCATGGCCGGTCAGCGTGGCACAGGCCGGCGAGACATAGCGGTAGCGGCCGTCCGTGCCGCGCCACATGATGCAGTCGGTGGAGTTTTCCGCCAGCAGACGGTACTTGGCTTCCGATTCCTGCAGCGCCGCATGTGCCGTCTCGGCCCGGGTGCGGGCGGCCTGGGCATCCTCCATCAGGTTCAGGGCCGCCAGGCGGGCCTGGCGCTGCTCCTCCAGCATGGCGGTCTGGCTGGCCTGCCGGGCCGTCTCGGCCTGCTTGCGCTCGGTGATGTCCTGTACCGTGCCGCGCAGGGCGACGGCCTGGCCGTCGCCATGCACCGCCTCGCCCCGGGAAATGACCCAGCGATGGCTGCCGTCGGGCCGCACCACCTCGGCGTCGCACTCGTAGGGCAGTCCGCCGGCCAGGGTGTTCGCCACGGCGGCGGACAGGCGTGCCCAGCTTTCCGGGGTGAAGAAGCGTGCCGTGTCGGCAAATTTGGCCAGGGGCTGGGCCGGGTCGCAGCCGAAAATGTGGTACATCTCCGCCGACCAGGCCGGCCGGTCGGTCGCCGGGTCCCAGCGCCAGCTCCCGATGCCGGCCTGGCGTTGCGCCTCGATCAGGGCCACCTCGCTGTCCTTGAGCGCGGCCTCGGCCTGCTTGCGCGCCTGGATGTCCTCGATGACGGCGATGAAATGCTCGGGCGTGGCATCCGGCCCGTTCGCCAGGGTGACGCTGAGATGGACCCAGACCGGGATGCCCTCCTTGCGCAGGTAACGTTGCTCCCGGGTGAGTATCCCGGTCTCGCCGGCCAGCAGGCGGCGCAGGCCGTCCCGGTCGTCATCCTGGCCCGGCAGACCGAGGTCGTGGAAGCTCAGGGCGCGCAGTTCGTCCTGGCTGTAGCCGGTGATCTCGCACAGTTTGTGGTTGGCACGCAGCCAGCGGCCGTCCAGGGCCACCAGGGCGATGCCCACCGCCGCCTGCTCGAAGGTGGCCTCCAGGTGCTGCTCGCTGGCGTGCCGTGCGGACTCGGCGGCCGCACGTCTGGCCGCTTCCTGGCCGAGCAGTAACTTGATCTCGGCGATTTCGCGGATGTCCGGCAGGGCGGCCCCGGATGCGGGTTGCGACGTCAGCGCCGCCACGGCATTG
>JBAZLW010000228.1:0-4661 GCA_041650095.1 Hydrogenophilaceae bacterium
CGGCATCTACATGCCCAGCCACAGCGCCAACCGGCTGCTCGACATGACCGGCTGGGGCATCGCCCTGCTGACCCTGCTGGGCGTGCTCGGCCACGGCGCCGGCCGCATCTATGCCGCCAGACGCAATTAAGTTGACCTATCCCAACCCCGCTGGGCATACCCAAGGAGAAGCACCATGAAATCGAACCCAACCATCCCCGCCCTACTCGCCCTCGGCCTGCTGGCCGCGCCGTTCGCCAGCCTGGCTGGGGACGGCGACTGGAAGCGCGGCCGCATCTACTACCGCATGGTCTGCACCTCCTGCCACACCGAGAAGGCCGGTGGCGCCATCTCGCCGACAACCAAGACCAAGGCCGAATGGCAGGCCTACCTACAGGCCGACAAGCATGCCAAGGGCAAGGATTCACTGAAGTACTACGTCAGCACCAAATACCGCGACAGCATCAAGGCCACGAACAAGGCCGCCGCCAAGTTCAGCGACGTGCCCGACGAAGAACTGATGAACGACATCAAGGCCTTCGTCACCAAGGGTGCCAAGGACGGCGATGCGCCGGCCAAATGCAGCTGAACCATCCATCGAGGAGACCATCATGCGCAGCAAGCAATCCATCCTGACGGCGGTTCTGTTTGCCGCCCTGCTCGTCCCGATCGCCCCAGCCGTCCAAGCGGCCGACGCCCCGGCTGCCGCCGCCGTCGACAAGGAAGGTTGGTACAAGAACATCGTCGACTTCGACTTCGTCAAACAGTACGTCGATATCCCGCCCAAGCCCGGCGTCATGCTGATCGACGCCCGTCCGGCGGCACGCAAGTTCGACCCCGGCCACCTCGCCGGCTCGATCAACATCCCTGACCTCAAGTTCGACGAACTAGCGCCCAAGTTGCTGCCGCAGGACAAGAGCATGCTCCTGATCTTCTACTGCGAAGGCGAGAAGTGCATGCTCAGCCACAAGGAGGCCTTCAAGGCCGAGAAGCTGGGCTACACCAACATCAAGGTCTACGCCGGCGGCTTCCCGGACTGGGTCGCCAAGGGCATGACCCCGGCGGTGTCCGGCGCCTGGATCAAGAAGCAGATGGATGAGAAGACCAACATGGTGCTGGTCGACTCCCGGCCCGCCCGCGTCTTCGCCCAGGGCGCCATCCCCGGCGCGATCAACATCCCGGACAGCCAGTTCGACAAAGAAGCGGCCAAGCTGCCGGCCGACAAGGCCACCCCGCTGGTGTTCTACTGCGGCGGCCTGAAGTGCGTGCTGAGCGGCAAGTCAGCCGAGAAGGCGCGCGCGCTGGGCTACAGCAATGTCGCCACCTATCCGGAAGGCTATCCGGAGTGGACACAACTCTATGGCAGCGCCCCAGCCGCCAAGCTGGAAGCCGGTAAGGAGAAGGGCACCACCACGGCCGCCGCATTCATCCAAGTCATGAAGGAGAAGCCGGACAGCGTGGTCGTGGTCGACGTGCGCGATGCCAAGGAATTCAAGGCAGGCGCCATCACGGGCTCGATCAATATCCCGATCGACCAGATGGAAAAGAAGATGGACACCTTACCCAATGGCAAGCCGCTGATCTTCGTCTGCGGCACCGGCGGGCGCGCCGGCGAAGCCTATGACATGGTCAAGCTGATGCGCGGCGATCTGGAGCCTTGGTTCATCGACGCCGAGATCACCTTCAATGCCGACGGCAGTTTCAGAATCAAGGAAAAGGCCAAGTAAACCCGGTCAATACGAGTAAAACTGGGGGCGTGCGCGGCACGCCCTTATCATTCCTGCTTTCAACGTCATGCCGTTGTCATGCAAATCGAGCGCATCCTGCAATCCCAGGGCTTTGGCAACCGCAAGGTCTGTCGCGCCCTGATCCGCCATGGGCGGGTCGCTGTGGCAGGCAAAACGGTCAGCGACCCGTTCACCGAATTCGCCCTATCGGAACTGATCCTGCAGGTCGACGGCGTGGACTGGCCGTATCGGGAGAAGGCCTACCTGATGATGAACAAACCTACCGGTCACGAGTGCTCGCGCGCACCCAGGCACCATCCTTCGGTGCTCTCACTGTTGCCCGAACCCTTGCGCAACCGCAACGTCCAGCCGGTCGGACGCCTGGACGAGGACACCACCGGGCTGCTGCTGCTGTCCGACGATGGCCAGTTTATCCACCGCCTGATCTCGCCCAGACACAAGGTGACCAAGGTCTATGAAGTCACCGCCAAGCACCCGGTCGACGACGGCCAGATCGCCGCCCTGCTGGCCGGCGTGCAACTGCACGACGAGCCGGCACCCACTGCCGCAGCGGCCTGCGAACGGGTATCGGAACGGGTGATCCGCCTCACCCTGACCGAAGGCAAATACCACCAGGTCAAGCGCATGCTGGCGGCCGCCGGCAACCGGGTCGAGGCACTGAAACGCATCGCTGTCGGCCCGCTCCGCCTACCCTCTGACCTGCCCGAAGGCGGCTGGCGCTGGCTGGAGGAAGACGAACTGGGAGGCATGTAACCCTGATTCAAGTACGAATGTCCGGCTGCCCACGCCGGTATATCCTTTATTATTAAAGGGCAGTCATGAACAGAAGGAGATACCTGATGCGCGTCATTACGACTTTCACCCTCTCACTGGCCCTGTTGCTGGGCCTGCCCACCGTCGTACCGACCCTGGCCGCCAACGCCGTTGCCGCGACGCCCGCCGAGACCGCCAGCCAGGTACGTGCGAACTGGGCCAAGTCCAAAGAAGCTTACCTGGCTTCGGTCAAGTCCTATCAGGTCGTAGCCGCTTATGCCAAGACCATCTCAGAGTACACCGCCGCCACGGACAAGGCTGGTGCCACCCTGGACCAATACCTGAACCTCAAGCTGGCAGGAAGCCCACCTGAACAGGTTACCCCCGTGATCGACCAACTATCCAGGGATCTGCTGGCCATGAAAGCTGTCCGTGCCAAGGCGACCGGAGGCCTGGCCACCTCCCTCGGCAACGCGCTCAGCCAGCAGAACCAGATCACCCAGACAGCGCTCTCCAACATGCGTTAAGGGGATCATGATCCGTGTGTGTTCGTTGTTCCCTTCACGCGGGGGGTACACACGAAAGGGGATCGCCCAAGTTAACCGTCCTAGCGAATCGGGAGTCGACCATGCGTTACCTTGCCATGCTGTGCCTTTGCTTGATCGGCTTTGCCGCGCGCGCCGAAACCGTTACCGGCACCGCCACGCTGATCGATCTGCAAGGCAAGGTGGAATACCGCACCACCGAAGCCGCCGCATGGCAAGGCGCATCACCGAACCAGAAACTGACCCCGGGACAGGGTATCCGTACCGGCAAGAACGCCCGGGCGGCGTTGCTGCTCAGCGACCGCACCCAGATCCGGATGAACGAAAACACGGTGATCGATATCCTCTCCGTCGGTTCGGCACCGCGTAGCACCGGGCAGTCCAAGTTCCGGCAGATGGCTGGGCGGGCCTGGGTGCAATCGAAGACCCCGCCGAAATCCCTGGAGTGGCAGACCCCCACCGCCATCGCCGGCATCCGCGGCACCGACTGGGAGATGGCCGTCGCTGAGGACGGCAAGTCCACCCTGTCCGTGTTCAGCGGCCAGATCGCCTTCGGCAACGAACAGGGCCAGATCAACTTGGTGGCGGACGAACAAGCCGTGGCCGAGCAGGGCAAGGCCCCGGTCAAGCTGACCGTGCGCAACCTCAAGGACCGCATCCAGTGGGTCAGCGCCTACCGGATGGCGCCCTGGCGCTTCGTCGCCCTCGACGGCGACAACCTGCCGGGCCTGCGCCAGCGGCTTGGCGAGACCAACGACCCGGCGGCGCGCGGGCGCATCCTGGCCGACCTGGGACGCTGGAACGAGGCCGAGCAGGCCTTTGCCGCTGTCGGCTCGGACGCTGCCGCCATCGGCTTGGCCTGGTGCAAGCTGCGCCAGGGTGACGGCAAGGCTGCCGCCGATCTCCTGGCGCGGGCCGAAGCGGCGAAATCGACCGAAGCGTGGGGCTATGCCGATGCCGCCCGGCTGATCCAGAACGGCGACCTCGATGCGGCACGCGATCGGCTGAGTGCCATCGCCACCCGCTCCGATCTGGGCCAGACCAGCGCCTGGCTGATGCTGTCCGACATCGCCACCTACGAAGGCAGGTCCGACAATGCCCTGGCGGAGGTCCAGGCCGGCCTGCAGCGCTTCCCGGACGATGCCCGCCTGCTGGCACGCAAGGCCCAACTTCTGCTCATGAACGACCAGCCGGCCGAGGCGATGACGGCTGCCGATGCCGCCATCGCGGCCGACCTGACCAGCTTCGACGGCTGGCTGGCACGCGCCGAGATCGCCCGCCGCGAGGGCGAGGCTCCCACCACGCTGTCCGCCTATGACCTGGCCATCGCCATGAAGCCGGACGACGACCGGGCCTGGTTCGGCCGCGGCAGCGCCCTGGCCGAGCGGGAATATGTCGAGCAGGCACGCGCCGACCTCAACCAGGCCCTGGCGCTTGACCCCAACGGTCTCGGCTACCAGGGCGAACTGGGCACCCTGGAAAGCAATGCCGCCGAATGGCCGGCCGCCGAGGCGGCCTATCGCGCCGCCCTGGTCGCCAACCCGGCCGACTATGTCGCCCTGACCGGCCTCGGCGTGCTCGAATTGAAGCGCGGCCATCCCGACGCGGCCCTGGAAAACCTGCTCAAGGCCGGCGT
>JBAZLW010000229.1:0-4574 GCA_041650095.1 Hydrogenophilaceae bacterium
AGCGCGCCCGGCGGCAGGGCTCGGCCAGACTCGTCGACCAGGCGGAATGCGGCGTTGCGGCTGTGCCGCACCGGAAAATCGACCACCACGCCGCTGCGCAGGGCGGGGGTCAGGCTGAGTTGCAGTGCATCCACCTCGGCGTCGATGGGCAGGTCGGACTGCTCGATGCCGATCGGGTTGTCCTGGTAGGCGCGCAGGCGGGTGATCAGGGCCAGGCCGTGGTCGTCGGTGCGGGTCACCTCCTGGTTGTCGCGGTAGACCCGTACGCCGGCATAGTCGGCCACCTTGATCACGGCGAAGCTGTCGTCGATGCGCCGGCCCTGGAACACCCCGCCGCCGGCGACGGCGATGCCGCCGCTCAGACCGGCGCGATAGGCATCCTGGCCGCCCGATCGGGCCGCCTCGGCGGTCAGGACGCCGCGCTCGGTCTGCCAGGTGGCGCCGGCCTGGTAACGGTCGTCGTCGCCGGCCAGCAGGCGGTAGCCGAGGCCGTTGCCGGCCGGCAGGTTGCGCTGCAACTGCACGGTCTTGCGGTCCTGGTTGGCCTGGCGGCTCAGGTCTGCGCTCAGGCTGGTGCGCTGGTCGAGCGCCACGGTCCAGATCAGGCCCAGGCTGAGCCCCCCGTCCCCGGACAGGTCGCGCAGTGCATACAGGCCCAGATTGCCGCCGGCGCCGAGACCCACGCTGTAGTTGGCCGAGACCAGGCGGCGCTCGTCGCCGGCCCAGGTCGACTGGCTCAGGTAGCTGAGGCCGAGGCCGCTGCCGGCCAGGGGCACGCTGAGGCTAGCGGCGAGGGTGCGGCGCGGCGCGGCGCCCGGCAACCGGCCGAGCTGGACGAACGCCCGGTCGGCATACTCGGCCTGCAGGCTGAAGCTGACCTCCCTGGCATGGCGCTCGGCACCCAGTGCAAGCTGATGGCCATTGCCATCCGGGCCGTGACTGGCGGCGGCGCCGAGGCTGAGCGTGCCCAGGTGGAAGCGGCCCCAGGCCGGCAGCAGCCAGACCCCGCCGGCGCCCAGGGTCTGCTGGTCGGCCAGTATCTCGGCCCGCCATTCCCGGGTGAAGCCGGGGCTGATGCCGAGCCGGTCGGTGGCGACCAGCATGGCGCGGCCGTAACGGTTGCTGGCCAGGCCGTAGTCCTCGCGCACCCAGCCCATCTCATAGGAAAAATCGCGCAGGCCAGGCTTGAGCAGGCTCGCGCTGGCGTAATACGGCTGGCTGATCACCTGCTGGCGGCCGAGCAGGTCGCGCACCACCAGTTGCAGTTCGCCCTGGCCGGTCACCGCCGGCACGTTGGTCAGGTCGAACGGCCCCGGCGGCACCTCGGTCCGCAGCAGGCGGGCATTGTCCAGATAGACGTCGAGGGTGGACGGCAGGGCCGCCTCGCCGCGCAGGCCGGGCAAGGGAAAGGTGATGAAGCCGGGCCGGGTGGCGAAATTGGTCGCCCACTGCAGGCCGCCGAAACGCACCGAGCGGCCCCAGCTGCCGGCCCGGCTGATGGCGTCGCCGATACGCAGGCTCTGCATCCGCTCGGGCATGTCGATATTCCAGGTGGTATCCAGGCGCAGCCACCGGGAGTCCTCGCCGCCGTTGCGCCAGAGCCCGGTGGCGGTGCCGCTGCCCCAGGCATTGAAGGCGCCGACCTCGAACAGGCCGCCGCTCTTGTCCTGGCCGTCGTCGCGCTGCCAGTTCAGGTCATAATTGAAGAAGCCTCCGAGCCGGGACGGCGTCAGGCCGTGCCCACCGGCGCCGGCGTAGGCGAGCGCGCTGGCGGCAAAGGCGCTGGCCGGCGCGCGCAGCATCAAGGTCTGGCTGCCGGCGTCGAGACGGTACTCGACCCCCGCGAGATCGGCGAGCCGGACATAGGGCTGACCGTCCACCTGCATGGCCTTGCCGACTGGCGGGTTGAGGCGCCAGGCGCTCAGGTCGCGCTCGGCGACGGCCAGACCACCGTCGGCCAGACGCAATGTGGAAACCACCTCGGTGCGGTCGACGCCGTTGATATTCACGGCGACGAACAGGGGTTCGCCGGCCGCGTCAGCCTCGTCAGACGGCGATGGCTCGGCAGCGAGGACGGGCGCGGCGGCGGTCGCCGCAGCCAGGAGCAGTGCCAGTAGCCGACGGCACTGAGGCAACCTATTCGCGATCCAGATCGAGCACCACATTCTGCGTGCCTCGATCGGTCGTTACCTCGAGCGCATAGCGTGATGCCGTCTCGCCTGCCGGCAGGCGCAAGGACCAGGTCCGGCGCTGGCCTGGGAAGACCGAGGCGCCGGCCTTGGCGGCCGCGAGGGCCGGCGCCTCGGGGGCCGCGCCGGCGGGGCGCAGTTTCAGTTCACTCACCACCAGATGCACGCTGCCGGTGTTGACCAGTTCCACCGCGATGCTGCCGTCGGCAGCGCGCCGTCCCTGCCAACTCTGAGCGCTGACGACCTTGGCCGGCGCCACGTAGACCGGCAGGCGCAACTCCAGGAGGACACGGATGCTCGCCTCCCCGCTGTCGGTCTCGGCGGCCGGAGTGGGAACCTCACGCAGGAACAGGCGGTAGGCGGCCTCGCGTTCACCGGTCGGCGTCTGGCGCAAGCCGACGCGCAGCACCTGGGAACTCCCGGGCGCGAGCCTGAACAACGGCGGGTTGACCAGCAGGTCGCGGGTTGGCGCGTAGTGGTCCTCACTGCCGACCTGGGTCCAGGACATCGTCTCCACCTGCACCGCCACTGCCTCCGCGCCCTGGTTGGTGACGGTGATCGCTCCCCGGTCATGGCCCGAACCCAGGCCCAGGCCGACCGGCAGCACCGCAATATTGGCGCCATGGGCGGCCGCGGCGAGCAGCAGGCCAGCCATCAGACCGGTGCGAAGCGCGCGCATCACGGTCAGTAGGTCACCGTGACTTGCACGGTGTCGGCGTAGCTGTCGGCCTTGGGGTACTGGTTGATCGGGATGAGGCCATAGACCGTATAGGCCTGTTCACTCCCATTGCCGGTCAGACTGCCCATCACGGTGCCATGGATGCCATCGCCCCAGAGCGTCGTATGACCGACTTCCTGATACAAGTCGTAGGGCAGGTATTCGTATGTGGAGGTGGTGCTTCGCATCCGCCGGCCACTCGAATAGTAAAGACCGTCGCCAAGGGCGATGGAGTAAGTGGTACCGTTGGTGCAGGTGACCGTCACCGTGCCGGTTGCGGCATTGCTGGTCGAGGAAACGATGGTGCCGAAGGCGACCGGCGAGGTTGCCACCGAGCAGGTCGCCGCAACCGTCGCCGTAACGCTGAGGTTCGCCGTGGCGGTGGCGGCCAGCGCCGGCGCGGCTCCCAGTGCGAACAGGGCAACCAGTAATTTGAATCGGGCGTGCATACATAGCCTCCAATCGATGCGAGCAGTCTGAAATCCTTGGCGTGATGCAGAACACTCATCGCGCCGGTGCAAAATCACCACGGCGACGAAAAAGCAAAACGACCGTTCCTGCCGAAATTATCGGCAGGCCGGTCGTATAACTTTAGGTATAAAACCCTGGTCTTTGAAGGTATTTATGCGTAAACCGGCGCGAATGCCTTCTCCGGTTCCTCGGCGGGGCCGTTCTCGCCCCAGTAGGGCGACATTTTCCTGAGCTGCGCGATGATCTCGGGCACCACCTGGATGACCCGGTCGACCTCGGACTCGGTGGAGTAGCGCGACAGCGAGAAGCGGATGGTGCCGTGGGCGGCGGTGTAAGGGATGCCCATGGCACGCATGACGTGGCTGGGCTCCAGGCTCCCCGAGGTGCAGGCCGAACCCGACGAGGCGGCGATGCCGAACTTGTTCAGCAGCAGCAGGATGGCCTCGCCCTCGATGAACTCGAAGGCGATGTTGCTGGTGTTGGGCAGGCGGTTGTCGACGTCGCCGGTGGCGAAGGCGCGCGGCACCTTGGCCAGGATGCCGGCCTCCAGCTTGTCGCGCAGACGCTTCACCTCGGTGTTTTCAAAATGCATGTGCTGCATGGCCTGTTCGCAGGCGAGGCCGAGACCGACGATGGAGGCGCTGTTCTCGGTGCCGGCCCGGCGGCCGCGTTCCTGGTGGCCGCCGCGCAGCAGCGGGCGGAAGCGCACGCCGCGCTTCAGGTAGAGCACGCCGACGCCCTTGGGCGCGTGCAGTTTGTGGCCGGACAGCGAGAGCATGTCGATCTTGGAATTCTTCAGGTCGATGGGCACCTTGCCCACGGCCTGCACGGCGTCGGTGTGGAAGGGAATGCCGGCGGCGCTGGCCATCTCGGCCATCTTTTCCACCGGGAACAGCGAGCCGGTCTCGTTGTTGGCCCACATCACGGAAACCACGGCGACCTTGTCGGTCAGCAGCCGGGCATACTCGTCCAGGTCCAGGCGGCCCTTCGCGTCGACCTTGAGGAAGTGGGTCTTGTAGCCCTCCTTCTCCAGGTGGCTGCACAGGGCCAGCACGGCCGGATGCTCGATGGTGGTGGTGATGATCTCCTTGCGCTCCGGGTTGGCCTTGAGCGCCGACAGGATGGCGGTGGAGTCCGACTCGGTGCCGCAGGAGGTGAAGATGATCTCGGATTCGTGTTCGGCGCCGAGCAGTTCC
>JBAZLW010000230.1:0-4527 GCA_041650095.1 Hydrogenophilaceae bacterium
AGACCGAGCGCATGTTGATGTCCTCGGCACGGTGCCGCCAGAGCAGCAGGAAGCAGCCGGCGTTCACGATCAGCGCGAGCAGGCCGATGGCGCCCATGGTCTCGTAGGCGGGCGTCTGCGGCTCGACCAGCTTGTAGACCAGTTCGGCCAGCACGAACAGGCCGAAGGCCGCCATCACGCCGGCCTTGGCCGCCGCCGCGCGGGCCTTCCAGGCCAGGCCGCGGCCGATCACCCACAGGCTGAAGGCATAGACCAGGGCGTCGCCCAGCATGTCGAGCGAATCGGCCAGGAGCGACACCGATCCGGCCATCAGGCCGGCGACCAGTTCGACCACGAACATCACCGCGTTGAGCGCCAGTACGATGCGCAGGGTCGCGCCCTGTCTGTCGTGCAGTTGGTCGAGGGCGCAGGACTTGTCGTTGCAGCAGTTGGCCATGGTCAGAGGCTGACGCCGAACTTGCGCAAGAGCGGCAGCGAGGCGAGATAGACCAGCACGGTCAGCCCCGACGCCAGGGTCAGGCCGAGCCAGAAGCCGACGCCGTGCCGGAGCAGGTAGGCGAAGGCCAGGAACAGCAGCAGGGAGGGGATCACCAGCCAGAAGATCTGCCCGGCCAGGTCGGCGACGGCCTGGTCGGCCACGCCCTCGACGTGCAGCCAGACGAAGGCCAGCAGGGAGGTCAGCGGCAGGGCGGCGATCAGCGCGGCAATGCCGGACTGGCGCTTGGCCAGTTCGGAGACGGCGACGATGATCAGCGCCGAGACGATGACCTTGATGGCGTATTGGAGCATGTTCAAGCCAGTCCGAGATTCGATTTGACCATCCTATCCATTTCCGCCGGCCGGGGCGGGATCTCGGCGGTCAGGGCGGCGACGAAGGCGGCGCGATCCATCGAAAGCATGGGGTTCCAGCGCTTCTCGAAACCGATGGTCGAGCCGGGTTTGCCGGAGATGCCGGCGCCGCAGACACTGCCGGCGACGTGGCCGGCGTAGATCTCCACCTCGTTGGGCAGGGTGAGCAGCTTGGCGTGCAAGCTGTCCCAGATCTGCCCGGCCATCTCGGCCTCCTTGCCGGCCAGGTCGGGCCGGCCGACCGCGCCGACGAACAGGGTGTCGCCGGTGACCACGAACCAGGGCGCCGCTTCCACGCCGCTGGGCGCCCGGCGCTTGTCGGTGACCAGGAGGCAGATCGAGTCCGGCGTGTGGCCAGGCGTGTGGAGGACGTCGATGCAGACGTTGCCGACGTCGATGCGCTGGCCATCTTTCAGGGGTTCAAAGGGAAACTGCACCCGGCCGGTATTGGCCTCGTGCAGGCTGTACAGGCCGCCACACTTCTCCGCCAGCGCCCGGCCGCCGGAATAGTGGTCGGCATGGACGTGGGTGTCGATGACATGGCTGATGCGCACGTTCTGCTTCGCCGCCTCGGTGATGAACCAGTCTTCGTCGCCCAGGACCGGGTCGACGGCGACCGCGACGTTGCAGGAACCACAGCCGAACAAGTAGGACAGAGTGGCCTCGCGGTGGCCAGTTGGCGGAAAAACATCGTTGTCTCCTCGTTAAAAAACCAGGACCTTGTCGGCCCATTCGGTCCATCGGGCGAGTTCGTCCAGGGTGCCCTTGTGTGCGCCCTCGGTCAGTTCAGTCTCGGCCATGCCGCGTGCCTCCATGCAGGTGCCGCAGACGCCTACCCGGCCAGGACCGGGCCGGGTTAGCTTCTTGAACATGATCTGTAGGTTGTAGAAACCGGTCGGCACCTGTTGGCCATTTTTTGCCGCGACGGCGGCATCGCCCATCAGGAAGACCCGCACTTCGTGGTCCGATCTCCCTGCCAGCGCGCCGGCCAGACGCAGCCCGTTGTAGGTGCGTTCCTCGCCATAGGGGGCGCCGTTGAGGATGAACAGCGTATTCATGAGTGGTCTCCTTGGTTGATGGTCTCCACCGGCAGGCCGTGCGCCCGCCACTCGGCGACGCCGTCTTCCAGGCGGATGGCCCGGAAGCCTTCCTTGTTGAGCAATTCCACCGCCTCTTTCGCCATTAGGCAGAACGGCCCCCGGCAATAGGCCACCACCGGCTTGTCGCGCGGCAGGTCGGCCAGGCGCTTCTGGACTTCGGCCAAGGGCATGGATTGGGCATAGGGCAGATGGCCGGCGGCGAACTCGGTCTCGGGCCGGACGTCCAGCACCACCACCTCGCCGCGTTTGGCCAGTTCGAGGATCTCATCCCGGCCCATCGGGGTCAGTTCGTGGACGTGCTCGGACAGTTTGGCCAGGGCCGCGCGCAGTTCCAGCAGACGGTCCTCGGCGAGCGAACGCAGGGCGACCCAGAAATCCGCCACCGCCTCGCCGGTCAGCCGGTAATACACGTATTTGCCTTGCTTGCGGGTTTCCACCAGATGCGCCTGGCGCAGTTCCTTCAGATGCGCGGAAGCCAACTTGAGCGAAATCGCGGCCTCGATCGCCAGCCGCTCGACCGGCTTTTCGCCCTGGCAGAGCAGTTCGATCAGTTCCAGGCGCTTTGGGCTGGAGACGGCCTTGCCGATCCGAGCCACCTGGGCGTAGAGGACGTCTTTCACTTGTCTTCCGGGGTTGCTCATGGCATGACTCTAACGATCTAACGTTGATTAGATTGTATCGCCGGAGGGGGGTTGGCCACCAGTTATTTTGCCGACTGTAGGTAAACAGACGGTTTCCAGGATAATGCTGCCCCATGAGCCCCAAGAAGAAACTGTTCGAGCAATTCGCCCGAGTCGCCAAGGCATTGGCCAGCCCGAACCGCCTGGACTTGCTGGAGGTGCTGGCCCAGGGCGAGAAAGGCGTGGATGCCCTGGCGCAGGCAACCGGCATGTCGGTTGCCAATACCTCGCATCATCTCCAGGTATTGCGTGATTCAGGCCTGGCCGAATCGCGCAAGGAGGGCTTGCAAGTGATCTATCGACTCTCGGATGACCAGATCCCGACCCTGATGGGCTGCATCAGTCGGATCGCGGAGCGACACCTGGCCGAGGTGGATCGCATCGTGCGTGAGCACTTCGATACGCGCGATTTGCTCACGCCGGTGGGGCGCGACGAGTTGTTGGCCCGGGTCAAGGAAGGGGAGACCATGGTCATCGACGTGCGTCCCGCCTCTGAATATCAGGCGGGTCACATTCCCGGTGCGGTCAATATCCCGGTGGATGAACTGCCTAAGCATCTGGAGACGCTTCCGCACGGCCAGGAAATCGTCGCCTACTGCCGGGGTCCTTACTGCATGTTGGCCTTCGAGGCCGTGGCGAAGTTGCGTGAAGCGGGTTATCAGGCGCGTCGTCTCGAAGACGGCTTTCCCGAGTGGAAGGCCGAAAACCGCCCGGTCGATACCGATACGCCGCCTCCGCAAGGCTGATTCCCACAAAATCAATAATGGATTGACATCGGTCCCTGTTGTCAGCACTATTCAAGCACTCATTTGAGTACTTGATTGGAGGCGAGCATGGACATCCTGGCGATCCTGGCCGGTCTGGCGACCGGCATGGTATTGGGCCTGTTCGGTAGCGGTGGTTCCATCATCGCCCTGCCGGCGCTCATGTATTTGCTCCACGTCGAACCGAAATCAGCCATCGCCATGAGCCTGGGCGTGGTGGCGGTGACCGCCACCGTGACGGGCTTGCATAACTGGCGTAAAGGTCTGGTCGACGTCAAGGTGGCCCTGGTGTTCGGCCTGTTCGGTGTCGCCGGCACCTTCGCCGGCGCGCGCCTGGGGCTGCTGACGCCGGTGACGATCCAGCTCGGCCTGTTCGCCCTGGTGATGTACGCCGCCGCCTGGCGCATGCTGAAGCCGGCCAGGCTGGCCGCGCCGGTCGCGACCGGCGGCGTGGTCAGTGCCGGCGGCGGCACGGCGGCGCTGGGCGGCTGCCAGGAGTTCTTCTCGCCCTGCATGGGCCACATCGCCCTGCACGGCGTCGGCGTCGGGGTATTGACCGGGCTGGTCGGGGTCGGCGGCGGCTTCCTCATCGTGCCGGCCCTGGTGCTGCTCTCCGGCATCCCCATGAAGACCGCCGTCGGCACCTCGCTGGTCATCGTCGCCGCCAAGTCCTACGCCGGGTTTCTCGGCTACATGGGCGGCGTACCCATCGACTGGGTGGTCATGGCCAGCTTCACGGCGGTCACGGTGGTGGGGAGTTTCATGGGCGGGCATTTCGCCAAACGGATTTCCCAGGACATGCTGAAGCAGGCCTTTGCCTGGTTCCTGGTGGTGGTGGCCACCTACATTCTGTTCAAGAGCGTGATCGGAGGTTGAGCGTGGCATTGCAGGTAGAGATCATTTCCCAGCGTCCACCGGGCGGACGCTGCACCTTGTACGCCGGTTATGCCGACGTGCTCGAACGCCACCTGGCGGCGCGCGCCAAATTGCGCTTCAGCACGACCCGCGCTGCCCATGGCGAAGGCTTCCCCAGCCTGTGGCTGAACGGCGCGGCGGTCCAGCCGGCCGATGGCGTCATCCTGATGCCGGCGGATATCCTGACGGCGCTGGCCGGCCACGGCGTCGCCGAGGATT
>JBAZLW010000231.1:0-4520 GCA_041650095.1 Hydrogenophilaceae bacterium
CAACCTGGGCGTGACCCGCATCCAGCCGTCCGAGCTGATGCGCCTGGGTGCTCCAATGATGCTGGCCTGGTATCTGCACAGCCGGCAGGACGTACTGGCCGGCCGGGATTTCATTATCGCTACCCTGTTGCTGTTGATCCCGATCGGTTTCATCCTCAAGCAACCCGACCTGGGCACCTCGCTGCTGATCGCCGCTTCCGGCGTCTACGTCCTGTTCCTGGGTGGCTTGTCCTGGCGGGTCATCGCTGCCGGCGTGGCCGGCGTGGCCGCCTTCCTGCCCATCGCCTGGAACTACCTGTTGCACGATTACCAGCGCCAGCGGGTGCTGACCATGATCGACCCCACGGCGGACCCTCTCGGCACCGGCTATCACATCATCCAGTCCTCCATCGCGGTCGGCTCCGGCGGCCTCTCCGGCAAGGGCTGGATGCATGGTACCCAGGCTCACCTCGATTTCCTGCCCGAGAGCAGCACCGATTTCATCTTCGCCGTCTATTCCGAGGAATTCGGCCTGATCGGCAACCTGTTCCTGCTGCTGCTCTACTCGGCCATTGTCTGGCGCGGGCTGCAACTGGCCATGAACGCGCCTTCCCTGTTCGGCCGCCTGCTCTCCGCGTCCATCGTGCTGACCTTCTTCACCTACGCCTTCGTCAACATGGGCATGGTCTCCGGCATCCTGCCCGTGGTCGGCGTGCCCCTGCCGCTGGTGAGCTATGGCGGCACCTCGATGGTGACAGTGCTGGTCGGCTTTGGTATCGTGATGAGCGTTGCTTCACATAAAAAGCTGGTCAAAACATGAAGTTGGCCGCAGCACTTATAGTCGTTTCCAGCCTTGGCATGGTGTCCGGCTGCTCCCTGCTGGGCATGCGCGGTGATCAGGAAACGGCCCAGACTTCGAGAGCCCCGGTCCCGGCCAAGGGCGGCTATTACAAGGACGACGGTCCCGGCGACAACATCCCGACCAATCTGGCCGACATCCCGGATGCCGTGCCCAGGGTTGAACCGCTAAGCCGCGGCGCCAGCAAGCCCTACACCGTGATGGGCCGCGGCTACGTGCCGATGACCGACGCGCGCAGCTTCCGCCAGGAAGGCCCGGCCTCCTGGTACGGCCGCCGCTACCACGGCAAGCCGACCTCTTCGGGCGAACCCTATGACATGTACGCCATGTCCGCCGCCCACCCGACCCTGCCAATCCCGTGTTATGTCCGGGTCAGCAACCCGGCCAACGGCCGCAGCGTGGTGGTGCGCGTCAACGACCGCGGGCCGTTCCATTCCGAGCGCATCATCGACCTGTCCTACACCGCCGCCTGGAAGCTGGACATCCTCAAGGGGGTGACGCCGGTGGTGGTGGAGGTAATCGACCCGCTGGCCTCAGCACCCACGCCGTCTACCGCCGTGGTCACCCTGCCCTTGCAACCGTTGCCGTCCATCCCGGACGCCGCCGGCATGACCTATTTGCAACTGGGCGCCTTCGCCAGCGTCGAGAGTGCCGAGGTATTCGTTCAACAGGTGCGGCAACGCATGGGTAACGCACTGCCCGATATCAAACAGTCGCCGTCAGGCAACCTGTTCAAGGTCCAGGCCGGACCGTTCGCCAACGTGGCGCAGGCCGATCAGGCCGCCGAGGCGGTGGCGCGTGAACTCGGCATCCAGCCGTTCAAGGTCACCCGCTGATCCTTTCAGGGAACCTGATCCCCGCCGGGGGGTCATTCCTTCGGTCTTATAATTCACCTTTCACTAACCCTGTCCCGGAGCCCCGCAGCCGCATGAATGTATTCAAGTCGCTTTTGCCGTTGATCCTCGCCTTTGCCGTTTCCGCCCACGCTGCCCTGCCGGTCCCGTCCGCGCCCCAGATTGCCGCCCGTGCCTGGCTGCTGGTCGATGCCAACAGCGGCCAGTCGCTGGCGGAAAACGCCCCCGACAGCCGGGTCGAACCCGCCTCGCTGACCAAATTGATGACGGCCTATCTCAGCTTTGCCGCCATCAAGGAAGGCCGTCTGAAACCGGACCAGACCCTGACGGTCCCGGAAAATGCCTGGAAAACCGAAGGTTCGCGCATGTTCCTGGACCCGCGCACCCCGGCCAAGGTCGACGACCTGCTCAAGGGCATGATCGTGCAGTCCGGCAACGACGCCTGCATCACCCTGGCCGAGGGGATCGCCGGCTCGGAGGCCGGTTTCGTCGAGATGATGAACCAGCAGGCCAGGCGCCTGGGCATGACCAGCAGCCATTTCGTCAATTCCACCGGCCTGCCTGATCCGGAGCATTACACCACCGCCCGCGACCTGACCCGCCTGGTCGTGGCCCTGATCCGCGACTTCCCGGAATACTACAAGTACTACTCGATCAAGGAATACACCTACGGCGGCATCACCCAGCCCAACCGCAACCGCCTGCTCTGGATGGACCCGAACGTGGACGGGGTCAAGACCGGCCATACCGAGAGCGCGGGCTACTGCCTGATCGCCTCGGCCAAGCGGGACAACCGGCGCCTGTTGTCGGTGGTGCTCGGCACCAAGTCCGACAATGCCCGTGCCGCCGAGAGCCAGAAGCTGCTGAACTACGGCTTCCAGTTCTTCGAGACGGTGAAGCTCTATGGCGCCAACAAGCCGGTCGCCACCCTGCGCCTGTACAAGGGCACCTCGAGCGAGGTACAGGCCGGCTTCCAGCACGACTTCTACGTCACCGTACCGCGTGGCGCGGCCAAGCGACTCCAGGCCCAAGTCATCAGCAAGCAGCCCATGCTGGCGCCGGTGTCGAAAGGACAGTCCGTCGCCACCCTGCGCCTGACCCTGGACGGCAAGCCGTTCGGCGACTTCGCCTTGTCAGCCCTGTCCGAAGTCGGCGTATCCGGCCTGATCCGGCGCTCCTGGGATAGCCTGATGCTGATGATCCAGTGACGAACACGATGGCGGCCATCATGTTCGTTCCCCCCACCCCGGCCCTCCACCGCCTGCGGGAGAGGGGGTCTTTTGGGCCGCTGGCGCGGCGCTGACTCAATGCGCGACCTGGTCTACCTCAACGGCGAATACCTGCCCCTGGCGGAGGCGCGGATCCCGGTGCTCGACCGCGGCTTCATCTTCGGCGACGGGGTCTACGAGGTGATCCCGGTCTACGACCGGCAACCGTTCCGGCTGCACCACCACCTGGACCGCCTGCAGCACAGCCTGGACGGCATCCGCCTGGACAACCCACACAGCCCGGAGGAATGGCAGGCCCTGATCGCCCGCATCGTCGATGCAGCGGAATGGCCGGACCAAGGCGTCTACCTGCAGGTCACCCGCGGCCCGGCGCCGCGTGACCATGCCTTTCCCAAGGCCGTACGGCCGACCGTGTTCATCATGGCCATGGCCCTGACCACGCCGCCGGCCGAGGTGGTGGCCAACGGTGTCGCCGCCATCACGGCCATCGACAACCGCTGGCAGCACTGCGACCTCAAGACCACCTCGCTGCTCGCCAACG
This sequence comes from Hydrogenophilaceae bacterium, assembly GCA_041650095.1. GTDB lineage: Bacteria > Pseudomonadota > Gammaproteobacteria > Burkholderiales > Thiobacillaceae > Parasulfuritortus. The sequence continues at coordinate 3,463 of JBAZLW010000231.1, forward strand.
TGCTGCTGCGGCAAAAGTCCGTCGACGCCGGCTGCGCCGAGACCATCCTCATCCGCGACGGCCTGCTCACCGAGGGTTCGGCCAGCAGCATCTTCGTGGTCAAGGACGGCATCATCCTGGCGCCGCCCCATTCCAACCTGGTCCTGCCCGGCATCACCTACGACGTGGTGGTGGAACTGGCCGCACAGGAGGGCATCCCCCTGGCGATGCGGCCGGTGCCGGAGGCGGAATTGCGCGCCGCCGACGAGGTCTGGCTGACCTCGTCGACCAAGGAGATCACCGCGGTCACCCGGCTCGACGGCCAAGCAGTCAGCGACGGCCGGCCTGGGCCGCTGTTTCGCAGGCTGCATGCCGCCTACCAGACCTATAAGCACCAGGTCATGCGCGGCCGGTCTACGCCCTCCCCATCGAGCGGGCAGGGCAGGGGAGAGGGTGAAAGATGAGCGAGGAAACCCTGATCGAATTCCCATGCGACTTCCCGATCAAGGTCATGGGCATTCGCAGCGACGACTTCGCCCAGACCGTGGTCGACATCGTCCTGCGCCACGCCCCCGATTTCGCCGCCGAGACCGTGGAGATGAGGGCGTCCGGCTCAGGCAACTACCTCTCGGTCACCTGCACCGTGCGGGCGGTCTCCAAGGCGCAACTGGACGGGCTGTACCGGGAATTGTCCGGCCACCCGGCGGTAAAAGTCGTCCTTTGAGCCTGGCCGCGCCTATCATCCGCCGGCTCGGCCGGGTCGAGTACGAACCGACCTGGCACGCCATGCAGGCATTCACCGCAACACGCACGCCGGAGACCCCGGACGAGATCTGGCTGCTCGAACACCCGCCGGTGTTCACCCTCGGCCAGGCCGGCAAGCGCGAGCATGTCCTCTCAGACGTCGGCATACCGATCGTGGCCATCGACCGCGGCGGCCAGGTCACCTATCACGGCCCCGGCCAAGTCGTCGTCTACCTGCTGCTCGACCTGAGGCGGCGCGGCTATGGCGTCAAGGAACTGGTCAACCGGCTGGAGCAGGCTGTGATCGATCTACTGGCCGGGCAGGGGGTCGCGGC
>JBAZLW010000232.1:0-4512 GCA_041650095.1 Hydrogenophilaceae bacterium
GGAGATGTGGTAGCGCTGGGTGATTTCCAGGACGTCGCGCACACTCATGTTGGGGGTGACCGTAATCGGATCCTTCACCACACCCGATTCATAGCGCTTGACCTTGGCCACCTCGATGGCCTGCTGCTCGACGGTCAGGTTCTTGTGGATGATGCCGATGCCGCCTTCCTGGGCCAGCGTGATCGCCATCGGCGCCTCGGTGACGGTGTCCATGGCGGCGGACAGCACCGGGATGTTCAGGGAAATCTTCTTGGTAAGGCGGGTTTTCAGGCTGACATCGCGCGGCAGGATGTCGGATTGGGCGGGGACGAGCAGGACGTCGTCGAATGTGAGAGCCTTCTGCAGAATGCGCATATCGCTGACCTTGTACGCAAAACGGCATTATACGGGTTCGCGGGCTGGTCGGCGACCACCTGAGCTCGCCTATTAGTGGATGCTTATTTGCAGCCTATGGATTGACGCAATCGTCTACAACCTATAATTTCCGAGTTAATCCGTCAGGATTCACGACTTGATTTGGTAATGAGAGAGGAAACAACAATGAAACTGCAATTCGCTACCGTCACCCTATCCGCCCTGCTCGCCTTGTTTGTGGCCGGCTGCGCCAGTGCTCCCCAGCAAGCCGCCGCCCCCGCCGAGCCGGCCAAACCCACCCTGAGCGCGGAAGCCCAGGCCGCTTTGGCCCAGGCCGAAGCCGATGCCAAGGCCGCCAAGGCCGCCTACACCTTCTGGATTCCGGCCGAGAACGCCCTCAAGAAGGCCCAGGAAGCCGCCAAGGCCTTCGACAGTGCCGCCGTGATCAAGCAGGCAAAGGCCGTTTCCGACCTGTGCAAGATCAGCGCACTGCAGCCCGGCTATGCCTCCACTGAACTGAGGTAATCAGTCCCAGGGAACGAAAAAGGGCGGCTTCAAGCCGCCCTTTTTCTATTCGGCGATATCGCCGCCGCCCTTCTTCATCGCCTTGCCTTCCGCCGCGCGCTGCTTGCGGACTTCCTTCGGATCGGCGATCAATGGCCGATAGATCTCCACCCTATCCTTGTCGCGCAGGACGACATCCAGCTTGGCCAACTTGTTCCAGATGCCCACCTTGTGCTTGGTGAGATCGATTTCAGGGTGTTCCGCCAGAAAACCGGAACGCTCGATGGCCTCCTTGACGGTGCAGTCCTCATCGACGGCCAAGCGGACCAGCTTCTGCTGATCCCTCAGGGCATAGATCACTTCAATATTTATCATCGGGCACCATAAACCTTTTCTGCCCGCTCGACGAAGGCGTCGACCAGGGAGCCGGCGATGTGGCCGAACACCGGTCCCAACACCTTCTGCAGCAGGTGGCTGGAAAAATCGTATTGCAGCATGAATTCGACCTTGCAGGCGGTGTCGCCGAGCGGTTTGAAGCGCCAGTAGCCTTCCAGACTGCGAAAAGGGCCGCTTTTCAGCTTGAGTTGCATCTCTTCGGGGAAGCGCTTGCTGTTGACCGTGGTGAATTGCTGCTGAACCTGCATGTAACCGATGTGGATCGTCGCTTCCGTCACCGATTCGTCCCGGAGATGCAGATCAGTACCGGCGCACCAGGGCAGGAATTTCGGGTATTGCTCGACGCCATCGACCAGTTCGAACATTTCCGCCGGGGTATACGGCACCAGGACGGATTTGACTACTTGCGACATGACGGAGAGGGAATAATGACGGGGCTGTTAAAATACACCAAATCACGTCGCCGGACCCAACCCTTCCCATGAGCATCATCGACAACCGCAAAGCCTTCCACGATTACTTCATCGAGGAAAAGTACGAGGCTGGGCTGGTGCTGGAGGGCTGGGAAGTCAAATCCATCCGGGCCGGCCGGGTGCAACTTAAAGAGGCCTATGTGGTACTGCGCAACGGCGCCGTCTGGCTGATTGGCTGCCACATCAGCCCGCTGACCACGGCCTCGACCCACATTCACCCCGACCCGACCCGCTCGCGCAAGCTGCTGCTGCATGCCGTCGAAGTGAACAGGCTGATCGGCAAGGTGGAACGCGCGGGCTATACCCTGGTGCCCCTGGACATGCACTACAGCAAGGGCCGGGTGAAGTTGGAGGTCGGCCTCGGCAAGGGCAAGAAGCAGTTCGACAAGCGCGCGACCGAGAAGGAACGCGACTGGCAACGTGAAAAGCAGCGCCTGGTGCGGAGCGAAGTATGAGCCGCCAATGTGGCGCGCTTTCGGCGCAGGCTCATGGCACGCAGTGCCGTGAAGCCGCTGAAGGCGGCGGCCTTAGCCAAAAGCAGCGCCTGGTGCGGAGCGAAGTATGAGCCGCCAATGTGGCGCGCTTTCGGCGCAGGCTCATGGCACGCAGCACCGTGAAGTCGCCAAAGGTGGCGGCCGCAGCCAAAAACAGCGCCTGGTGTGCCGGGAAGCCTGATGACGTGCGGTGATCCAAGGCCCGTGCGCGGCCGTCCCGAGATCGTCACCCTGGCCGATCTGGCCGATTTCGACGAGGTCATCGACGCCCGCTCGCCAGGCGAATTCGAGGAAGACCACATCCCGGGTGCGATCAATCTGCCGGTGCTGGACGACGCGGAACGCGCCCGGGTCGGCACCATCTACAAGCAGATATCGCCGTTCGAGGCCAAGCGGCTCGGCGCCGCCCTGGTCTCGCGCAACATCGCACGCCACCTGGAAACCTGGCTGGCCGACAAGCCGAAGCACTATCGCCCGCTGGTCTATTGCTGGCGCGGAGGCAGTCGCAGCGGCGCACTGACCCATGTCCTGCGCTCGATCGGCTGGCAGGCGGCGCAACTGGAAGGTGGCTACAAGTCCTATCGCAAGACCGTACTCGCCGAACTCGACACCCTGCCGGAAGGCCACCGGTTCGTCGTGATTTGCGGACCCACTGGAACCGGCAAAAGCCGTTTTCTACGGGCGCTGGCCGAACTGGGTGGGCAGGTGCTCGACCTGGAAGACCTTGCCGCCCACATGGGCTCGGTGCTCGGGGCCTATCCGACCCGCCCGCAACCGGGCCAGAAACTATTCGACAGCCTGGTCTGGGATGCGCTCAGGCGTTTCCGCCCGGAGCGGCCGGTCTACGTCGAATCCGAGAGCAAGCGGATTGGCAACCTGCACACGCCGGAAATCCTGCTGCGCCGGATGCGCGCCTCGGCGTGTCTCAACCTGACCGCACCGGTGCCGGTGCGTGTGGCGCTGCTCAAGGAGGAGTACGCCCATTTCCTGGCTGACCCGGCCCGACTCAACGGCCAGATGGATCGGTTGAGCGAGTTGCGCGGCAGGGAGGTTGTGACCCGCTGGAAGACCCTGGCCGAATCCGGCCGATGGGACGAACTGGTGTCGGAACTGCTGGAACTGCATTACGACCCGGCCTATCAACGCTCGCTCGGGCGCAATTTCGTACAGAGTCGGGAAGGGCCTGTCCTGACCCTCGAATCGCCCGACGAACCCTACATCCGTCAACTCGCGCAAGGCATCCTTGCGACGGAGCCGCCTTGACGGCTTCAGTCCTGCTGCTAAGTTGAAACCGTGACGGGAGCGATAGTCCTGGTTCCCGCCCTCCCCCTCAACCATTTCAGAGAGGAACGCGATGTCCATAACGTGGATCATGGTGGCCAACGCCAGTCACGCCAAGCTGTTCACGAACAAGGGGCCCAACAAGGGCCTGGAACTCGTCAAGGAACTCGAACACCCGGAAAGCCGCGAAAAAGCGGCCGGCCTGGTCAGCGACCGAATTGGCAACTATGCCGGATCCGGCAGTTATGCACAGCCCACCAACCCCAAGGAACACGAAGCGGAGCGTTTTGCCCAGGAAATCGCCCACGAACTGGAACAGGGGCGGGTCAACAACGCCTATGAAAAACTGATCATGGTGACTTCAGCCCATTTCATGGGGCTGCTCAACGGCCGCATCACCACGCAGGTGAAGAACAAGATCAGCAGCAGCATCAACAAGGATTACACCCAGTTGCCCGTCAAAGAGCTCAGCGGGCATCTGGCCGCCCATGTCATGTTATAGGAGGCCGAAACTTCCCAACTTGTCATAACGCACCCCTACAGGAATCGACACCGATTCCACCAGAACGAAGCGCTCAGCCGACCACATGATCGGCCTTATGTCGCCCCACTCGGGCGAATCGGAAACCCGGCCACCGGCCGGGTTTGCTTTTGGGCACTCCGCCTTGCGAATCAGGGTGACGTGGGGTTTGTAGGGCCGGCGATCGAAGGGGATCGCCAGTTCATCCAGCGCCGACTCCAATTGCATGACCAGGCTGAACAGGGCCTCGGGTGGTTGACTCGGCGCCAGATAGACGATGTGGTTGTGATGCCAGCAATCGGCGCGGTCGAAATCGACCCGGAAGGAAGGCGCCTCGATCCTGTTCAGCCTTTCGATCAGTTCTGGGATACGGTCACGAACCAGATCGCCGATGAAGACCAGGGTCAGGTGGATGGTCTCCGGCCGGGTCAGGCGCCCGGGCATGAACTTGTGCAGATGCTGGCCTGCTTCCGCCAGCCGGGCCTTGACC
>JBAZLW010000233.1:0-4502 GCA_041650095.1 Hydrogenophilaceae bacterium
CCAGGTGAAGCTGCGCAACCTGATCCGTTTCCTGAACGATGGCGACAAGACCAAGATCACGCTGCGGTTCCGTGGTCGCGAGATGGCTCACCAGGAATTCGGTTTCGACCTGCTGAAGCGGGTCGAACAGGACCTGCTCGAATACGGTACGGTCGAGCAGTTCCCCAAGATGGAAGGCCGCCAGATGGTGATGGTGCTGGCGCCCAAGAAGAAGAAGTAGTTTGCAGTAAAGCGGTTGGCGCCGCCTCTTTGAATCGGCGCCGCATATGTGCTGTGAGGTCGATCAAGTGTTCCCGGTGGGAACCACCTTACGGCATCGAAGAATGGAGCAAACATGCCCAAGATGAAGACCAAGAGCGGGGCCGCCAAGCGCTTCCGCGTTCGTGGCAGCGGCAGCGTAAAGCGTTCGCACGCCTACCTGCGCCACATCCTTACCAAGAAGACCACCAAGCGCAAGCGCAACCTGCGTGGCATGGAAACCATCGACGCGTCGAATATGGGTCATATTCGCGCCATGATGCCCTACGCGTAAGGAGATAGAAGATGCCCAGAGTCAAACGTGGTACTACCGCCCGCGCCAGCCACAAGAAGGTCCTGGAGGCTGCCAAGGGTTTCCGTGGCCGTCGCGGCAACGTCTTCCGCGTCGCCAACGAAGCGGTAATGAAGGCCGGTCAATATGCCTATCGCGACCGCCGCCAGAAGAAGCGCCAGTTCCGCCAGTTGTGGATCACCCGTATCAACGCCGCCGTGCGTGAGTTGGGCGTGACCTACAGCCAGTTCATGAACGGCATGAAGAAGGCTTCCATCGACATCGACCGCAAGGTCCTGGCCGACATGGCCGTGTTCGATCAGGCCGCCTTCGCCAAGGTGGTGGAGCAGGCCAAGGCCAGCCTGGTAGCCTAATCGCTCAGCCAAGCCCCGGCGACCTCAGGTCGCCATGAAGGGAGGCCTGATAAGCCTCCCTTCGCATTTTCAGATCGAGTTTCAGCATGAACCTTGAAGACATCCTTGACGAAGCCCGGCGCGATTTTGCCGCCGCCGCCAACCTGCCTGCCCTGGAACAGGCCAAGGCCCGTTTCCTCGGCAAGAGCGGCGCCATCACCGAGCAGATGAAGGGGCTCGGCAAGCTGGTCCCGGAGGCTCGCAAGGAGGCCGGCGCCCGCATCAACCAGGTCAAGGACGCCGTCGAGGCCGAACTGAAGGCGCGCCGCGAGGCCATCCAGGCCGAGGAACTCGATCGCCAGTTGGCCGCCGAATCGCTCGACGTCACCCTGCCCGGACGCAGTGCCGGCCTGGGTGGCGCCCATCCGGTCAGCCTCACCCTGAAGCGCATTGAACAACTGTTCGCTTCGATCGGCTTCGCGGTCGCCGACGGTCCCGAGATCGAGACCGACTTCTACAACTTCACCGCCCTGAACATCCCGGACAACCACCCGGCCCGGGCCATGCACGACACCTTCTACCTTGGCGACGGCAGCCTGCTGCGCACCCACACCTCGCCGGTGCAGGTGCGCTACATGGAGCACCAGAAGCCGCCGATCAAGATCATCGCTCCGGGCCGGGTCTACCGGGTCGACTCCGACGCCACCCACTCGCCGATGTTCCACCAGGTCGAGGGCCTGTGGGTCGACCGCGACATCAGCTTAGCCAACCTCAAAGGCGTGGTGCAGGACTTCCTGCAGCGCTTCTTCGAGCGCGACGACCTGCAGGTGCGTTTCCGGCCCTCCTTCTTCCCGTTCACCGAGCCCTCGGCCGAGATGGACATGAGCTGGAACGGCGGCTGGCTGGAGATCGGCGGCTGCGGCATGGTGCATCCCAACGTGCTCGGCCACGTCGGCATCGACAGCGAGCACTGGCAGGGCTTCGCCTTCGGCCTCGGTGTCGAGCGCCTGGCCATGCTGCGCTACGGCGTCAACGACCTGCGCATGTTCTTCGAGAATGACATGCGCTTCCTGAAACAATTCGCTTAAGGAGGCCGCCATGCAATTTTCCGAAGCCTGGCTGCGCAGCCTGGTCAACCCGAAAAAACTGGACACTGACCAGCTCTGCCACCTGATGACCATGGCCGGCCTGGAGGTGGAGGAGGCGGTACCGGTCGCGCCCGCCTTCAGCCACGTGGTGGTGGCGGAAATCCTCACCGCCGATCAGCATCCCAATGCTGACCGCCTGCAGGTCTGCACGGTCAAGGTCGGCGGCGCCGAGCCGTTGCAGATCGTTTGCGGTGCGCCCAATGCCCGCGCCGGGCTGAAGACCGCCTGCGCCATGGTCGGCGCCGTGCTGCCCGGTGAGTTCAAGATCAAGCAGGCCAAGGTGCGCGACGTTGCCTCGTCCGGCATGCTCTGCTCGGCCAAGGAACTGGGTATCGCAGAGGCCGCCGAGGGCATCATGGAACTGCCGGCCGACGCCCCGGTGGGCAAGCCCCTGCGCCAGTATCTCGACCTCGACGACAAGCTGATCACCATCAAGATGACCCCTAACCGGGGCGACTGCCTGTCGATGCAGGGGATCGCCCGCGAGGTGGCGGCCATTTCCGGCTCCGCCGCCCACCCGGTCGACTGCGCCCCGGTGGCGGCTGAACTGGCCGACACCCCGGCGGTCGCCGTCGAGGCCGGCGAGGCCTGCCCGGTCTATTGTGGCCGGATCGTCCGCGGCATCAATCCGAATGCCGCCACGCCCGACTGGATGATCCGCCGTCTGCAGCGCGGCGGCGTGCGCGCCATCAGCCCGGTGGTCGACGTGACCAACTACGTCCTGCTCGAACTGGGCGAGCCCATGCATGCCTTCGATCTGGCCAAGGTCGCCGGCGGCATCCGCGTGCGCCCGGCCCAGGCCGGTGAGCGGCTGGACCTGCTCAACGACCAGACCGTCGACCTGACCGACGGCACCCTGGTGATCGCCGACGCCAGCGGCCCGGTCGCCTTGGCCGGCATCATGGGCGGCGCAGGTAGTGCCGTGTCGGAAACCACCACCGACCTGTTCCTGGAGGCCGCTCACTTCACCCCCGGCGCCATGGCCGGCCGGGCCCGCGCCTACGGCCTGGCCACCGATTCCTCGCACCGTTTCGAGCGCGGAGTCGATGCCACCCTGCCGGCCACGGCCATGGAACGGGCTACCCGGCTGATCCTGGACATCTGTGGCGGCCAGGCTGGGCCGGTGACCGTGGTCGGTGGCGAGACCGGGCCGCGCCCGAGCATCCGCTTCCGTCCGGAACGCGCCCGCCGCCTGCTCGGCATGGCCGTCGACGACGCCGAGATGTGCGCCATCTTCGTCCGCCTGGGCCTCGACATGGAGGCCGACGGCAAGGTATGGCAGGTCACCTCGCCGTCCTACCGTTTCGATCTGGCGGTCGAGGTCGACCTGATCGAGGAGATCGCCCGGGTCAAGGGCTACGACAACCTGCCCGCCGTCCTGCCGCAGACCCTGGCCGCCATGCCCGGCCAGCCCGAGCGGCAGCGCGGCCAGAACGAGACCAAGGAGCGCCTGATGGCCCTGGGTTACCAGGAAGTCGTCACTTACAGCTTCATCGATGCCAAACAGCAAGAGATGGTGGCGCCGGGTCAGGAACAGATCGCCCTGGTCAATCCGATCGCCAGCCAGATGGGTGTCATGCGCGGCAGCCTGATCCCCGGCCTGCTCGGCACCCTGCGCCACAACCTCAACCACGGCCAGGAACGCCTGCGCATCTTCGAGTTGGGGCGCTGCTTCCTCGGCACCGACAGTGAAAGCCAGCCTTTGCGCCTGGGCGGCCTGGCCTACGGCCCGGCCCATCCGGAACAGTGGGGTGAGGGTGCCCGCGTGGTCGACTATTTCGACGTCAAGGCCGACCTGGAGGCGCTGCTTTGGCCGATGACGACCGACTACGCCAAGGCGGAACACCCCGCCCTGCATCCGGGCCAGTGCGCCCGCGTCACGGTGGCCGGCCAGGCGGCTGGCTGGCTGGGTGCCTTGCATCCCAGGCTGGTCCAACAACTGGGCCTGACCCGTGCGCCGATCCTGTTCGAGCTCGACTGGGCGGCCGTGGCGATACACGAACTGCCGCGTTACCAGATTGTTTCCCGCTTCCCGGCAGTGCGCCGCGACATCGCCGTGGTGGTTGAGACTGATCTCGCCGTGGCCGAAATCCTCGCCGCCGTACAAGCCGCCTTGCCGACCTTGGTGACCGATTTCGCGCTGTTCGACGTGTACCAGGGAAAGGGGGTGCCGGAAGGCAAAAAGAGCCTTGCTTTCAAAATGTTGTTGCAAGATACTGAGAAAACTCTAACAGATGGCGAGATCGAAAAAACGGTCTCGGAGGTACTGGCTCTCATGTCGGAACGCTTCGGCGCCATGCTACGCAGCTAATCCGCGATTAGGATTCAAGAACGATGTCAACCCTGACCAAAGCAGAACTCGCCGATCTACTGTTCGACAGTGTCGGACTCAACAAACGCGAGGCGAAGGAAATGGTGGAGAATTTCTTCGAGGAGATTCGCTTCGCCCTGGAACGGGGCGACAGTGTGAAA
>JBAZLW010000234.1:0-4464 GCA_041650095.1 Hydrogenophilaceae bacterium
CCCTGCAAGGCTGGCCGGCCTGGCCGGCCTGGCCGGAAAACATCGGCGGCGACCTGGTGCTGGGTGGCGACTGGCGGATCGACGCCGGCGACCAGGCGAACGGCCGCGTCAGCCTGGCCCGCGAGCGCGGCGACCTGATCGTGAGCGCCGCGCCGGACGCGGCCGCCGCCTTGGGCCTGCAGCAACTGAGCCTGCTCGCCGAGGCCAGCGACAGCCGTCTGCACATCAGCCTGGCCGCCAATGGCACTGCCCTGGGCCGCCTGCGCGCCCAGGCCGACAGCCGGTTCAGCCGCCGCGACGGGGTCTGGGGCATCGCCGCCGACACCCCCTTCCAGGCCAGCGCCGACCTGGCCCTGCAATCCCTGGCCTGGGCGACGCCGCTGCTGGACAAGACCGGCGCCACCCGCTTCGACGGCCGCCTGGCGGCCCGGCTGCAGGGCAGCGGCAGCCTGGCCGCGCCAAGGTTGGCCGGCAGCCTCTCCGGCGAGGGCTTCAGCCTGGCCCTGCCCGAGCAGGGCCTGGATCTCAGGGACGGCCGCTTCCAGGCCGAGCTGGGCCAGGACACCCTGGTGCTCAAGTCGCTCAGCCTGCGCGGCGGCGACGGCAGCCTGACCGGCCAGGGCCGGCTCGGCCTGCGCGACGGCCAGCCCGACCTGCAACTGGCCCTGAAGGCGGACAAGCTCCGGATCGTCTCGCGTCCGGACCGCCTGCTCGTGCTCAGCGGCGACGGCAGCGTCGCCCTGTTGGCCAGGAAACTCCAGTTGCGCGCCCGGCTCAAGGCCGATCGCGGCCTGGTCGAACTGGCCAGGGACGACGCGCCCACCCTCAGCGAGGACGTGGTGGTGCTGGGACGCGAAGGCCAGGCCGCCGCCCGGGGCATCCCCTATGCCGTCGACCTGGACCTCGACCTCGACCTCGGCGAGCGTTTCTTCCTCAAGGGGCGCGGCATCGACGCGCAACTGGGCGGCGCCGTGAAGCTGACCGGACGGCAGGGCCTGCCCCTGCGCGGCACCGGCGGCATCCGGGTGGTGAAAGGGACCTATGCCGCCTACGGTCAGCGCCTGGACATCGAGCGCGGCCAGCTCAACTTCCAGGGCCCGCTCGACAACCCCGGCCTCAACATCGTGGCGCTGCGCAAGAACCAGGCGGTGGCGGCCGGCGTGGCCATCACCGGCAGCGCCCAGGCCCCGGTGGTCAAGCTGGTCTCCGAGCCCACGCTGCCCGACAGCGACAAGCTGTCCTGGCTGGTCCTGGGCCACGGCATGGCTGACACCGGCAGCCGTGAATTCGACGCCCTGCAACTGGCCGCCGGCGCCCTGCTCGGGGCCGGCGAATCGGTCACCCTGCAACAGCGCATCGCCCACGCCGCCGGCCTGGAAGAGGTCAGCCTGAAAGGGGCGGGCACCCTGGAGAGCAGCGTGCTGACCCTGGGCAAGCGCCTGTCCTCGCGCGCCTATCTGAGCTACGAGCAGGGACTGCTCGGCACCGAGGCCCTGGTGAAAATCAACTACACCCTGTCGCGCCGGCTATCGTTGCGCACCCAGGCCGGCACCGACCCCGCCGTCGACCTGTTCTATACCTTCAGCTTCGATTAGCCGGCCAGCCGGGCTATGATGCGGCGGGAAAATCCATAGAGAGGTCCATGCCATGAATCTGGAAAAGGTCGTCTTCGGCTTCTTCATCATCCTCGCCATGACCCTCAATTTCGGCTTCGTCATCGGGGAACTGGACAACGTCGCCCATCACCACGTCTACGAACTGTTCGCCGTGGTGGTGGTGAACCTGATCGCCACGGTGCTGAAGTTCGGCGAGCGCACCCAGATCGGCGCCATCCACCTCGCCACCAGCTTCGTCGCCGACCTGCAACTGATCGCCGCCGCCGCCGTCTGGGCCGTCGCCGTGCATATCACCGACACCGGCCTGACCCCGCCGGTGATGGCCAGCATCGTCTCCCTGGCGGCCGGGGCGCTGATGGCCAACGTGTTGTCGGTGATCATCCTGATCATCGAGACCGTGCTGTTCCACCGCTGACGCACCCGGCACCGGGGCGGATGCCAGCCATGCACAGCGTGCTGTTCCTGGTCCTGCGGCGGATGCGCCTGCCGCTGATCCTGCTCATCTCCAGTTACGCGGTATCCATCCTGGGCATGAGTCTGGTGCCCGGGGTCGACGGTAACGGCAACCCGACGCCGGGCATGAGTCTGTTCCATGCCTTCTACTTCGTCAGCTATACCGCCACCACCATCGGCTTCGGCGAGATCCCCACCGTATTCAGCGAGGCGCAGCGCGCCTGGGCCCTGGTCACCATCTACATGACCGTGCTGGTCTGGCTGTACAGCATCGGCACCATCCTGGCCCTGTTGCAGGACCCGGCCTTCCGGCGGGTGATCAAGAGCAGCACGTTCGAGCGCGCGGTGCGGCGCCTGCGCCAGCCCTTCTACATCATCTGCGGCTGCGGCGAGACCGGCGGCCTGCTGATGCAGGCCCTGGACAACCGCAACCAACAGGCGGTGGTGCTGGACATCGACCCCGAGCGGATCGGCGAGCTGGATCTGGGCCAATACCATTTCGACATCCCGGCCCTGACGGCGGACGTCCGCCTGCCCGAGAACATCGTGGCCGCGGGCCTGAACCACCCGTCCTGCGCCGGGGTGATCGCCCTGACCAACGACGACCAGGCCAACCTGGCGGTGGCGGTGGCCGCCAAGCTGCTACGCCCGGAACTGCCGGTGCTGTGCCGCGCCGACCGCCTGGAGACCGCCGGCAACATGGCCTCGTTCGGCACCGAGGAGATCGTCAATGCCTTCGAGGCCTTCGGCGAGCACCTGGCCATGGCCCTGCACAGTCCGGGCCAGCACCTGCTCTACGACTGGCTCACCGACATCCCGGGCCAACCGCTGAGCGAACCGCTGCGACCGCCCCGCGGCAAGTGGATCATCTGCGGCTACGGCCGCTTCGGCAAGGCCGTGGTGCGCAACCTGCGCCGGGAAGGCATCGAACTGGTCATCATCGAGGCCGACCCGGCCACCACCGACTGCGACGACTGCATCATCGGCAGCGGCACCGAGGCGCATACCCTGATCGAGGCCGGCATCAAGAACGCCGTGGGCATCGTCGCCGGCACCGACAACGACGTCAACAACCTGTCCATCGTCATGACCGCGCGGGAACTCGAGCCGGAACTGTTCATGGTGCTGCGCCAGAACCGGCATGCCAACGCACCGCTGTTCCAGCGCTTCGGCGCCGCTGTCACCATGCAGTCGGCCGATATCGTCGGCCATGAATTCCTGTCCCTGCTCACCACCCCCCTGCTGTCCCGCTTCTTCGTCCGTTGCAAGGAACGGCCGGACGACTGGGCCAACGAACTGCTGTCCCGCATCGCCGCGGTGATCGGCGACACCGTGCCCGAGGTCTGGGACGTGGAACTCAGCCGGGAAAATGCCGTGGCCATCCGCCAGGCCATGGACCTGGACATGGAACTGACCCTGCACGACCTGATCCGCGACCCCCGGGACCGGGATGCCTACCTGCCCTGCATCCCCCTGATGCTGGGCAATTCGGAGGCCCTGCTGCCCGACCTGGAGACGCCGCTGTTTCCAGGCGACCGCATCCTGTTCTGCGGCGACAAGGACGCAAGAGGCCGGCAGGTGCTGGCGCTGCGCAACCTGAAGGTATTGAACTACCTGCACTCCGGCACCGACAGCCCGGGCGGCTGGTTCTGGCAGTGGCTGGCCCGCCGGCCGCAATCAAGCCCCGGCAGCCGACTGCATTAGGCGGGGTTATTCGCCGACGTAAGAGGCCAGGGCGACGATCTGTTCATCTGTCAGCGACTTGGCCATGCCTGCCATGATGGCGGTCTTGGGCCCCATCTGCTTTCCTGCACGATAGTCGGCCAGGCGAGACTGGATGTCGGCCCGGGTCAAGCCGGCCAATTTTGGATTGCCGGCCAGTCCTTCACCGGCCTCGCCATGACAGCTGGCGCACTTGGCGGCATAGAGCGCGTGGCCGTCCACCGCCGCTCCCATCGCGCCTGATGGCTCCTGGGCCGGTTCAGCGGCCATGGGCTCGGCGGCGGGGGCTGCCGTTTCGGCCGGGCCCGAAACTTCCGGCTGTTTTTCCTGACCGCACGCCGCCAGCGCCAGTGACAAAGCGATGGCAAGGAAGAGAGGTGTGTGGTTCATGTTCTTGATTCCCTATGGTTGATTGAGAAAAACCCCAAACGGGTTGATCAAGACCCTGCGTACAGCCATGACTGCGTACAGCGCCTGTCCCTAAAATAACAGATTTGGATGAACGGCGTGGGCGGCCCGCACCGGGCCGCCCACGCCGCGGACTCCGTTACGCCTTCTCCGCTTCGATGACGTTTTGGCTACGGCCGCTCGGCATGGCCTCGCTTAACCTGGCTTGCGCCAGGTTAGCCTGCACCGAAACTTGCTTGGGATCCGGCATGCCAGTCAGCACAAC
>JBAZLW010000235.1:0-4458 GCA_041650095.1 Hydrogenophilaceae bacterium
CCAATGCGGACGAAGTGCACGCCAAGGGCAACGTGGTATTCCAGCGCGGCGAGAAACGCCTGGACAGTACCGAAATCCATCTTCGACTGAGCGACTACATCGGTGAAAGCAAGTCGACCCAGTTCGTGTTCCCGACCCGAGGCGGACTGACCGGCCATGGTTATGCCGACAAACTGCTGTTCGTGGGGCGCGACCGCTACCAGCTGGAGGCAACCAGCTACACCACCTGTCCGGTGGGCAATGAAGACTGGGCGCTGCGTACCGACAACCTCAACCTGGATTACATCGACAAGGTGGGCCAGGCCCGCGACGTCAAGGTGGAATACCTGGGCGTGCCCATCCTGTATGCGCCCTGGCTCGATTTCGCCCTCGACAACAACCGCAAGACCGGCCTGCTGAGTCCCACCCTGGGCGTATCCGACAACCGCGGCTTCGAGGTCATCCTGCCCTGGTACTGGAACATCGCTCCCAACCGCGACGCCACCATCACACCCAGGCTGATGAGCCGCCGCGGCATCCAGGCCAGCGCAGAGTTCCGCTACCTGGAACCGAGCTACGACGGTGAACTGATCGTCGAGGCCTTGCCCAACGACAACATCACCGGCACCGGCCGTTATCGCGGCCGCTTCAAGCACCAGCAGACCTTCAGCCCCCGCCTGTCCGGCGAACTGCTGGTCGACAACGTCTCCGACGACGCCTACTTCACCGACCTGTCCAATCTGGTCAACCAGACCTCGCAGGTGCTGTTGCCCAGACAGGGCTCCCTGGCCTATGCCGGTGACTGGTGGACGCTGACCGGCCGGGTTCAGAGCTACCAGGTTCTGCAGGACCCTGCCTCGCCTATCGTCCGGCCCTATGCTCGGCTGCCCCAGGTCCTCTTGAGCGCCGACCGGACCTTCGACAGCAATATCCATTTCAACCTGGCCAGCGAACTGGTCCGTTTCGAACATGAATCGTCCAACAAGGCAGTAGGCAGTCGCGTCTATGCCTATCCCAGCGTCGACGCCACCTTCGAGCGCACCTACGGCTACATCCGGCCCAAGGTCGGCTGGCATTTCACCGGTTACGAGCTGGATCGCAATCCGGACCACACGGAAACGACCTCGGCCACCCGCAGCCTGCCCATCCTATCCCTGGATGCCGCCGCCTTTCTGGAACGGGACTGGACCCTGGGCGGCCACGACTTCCTGCAAACCCTGGAACCCCGTCTGTACTACGTCCGGATTCCCTACAAGGATCAATCCACGCTGCCGGTCTTCGACAGCACCGTGGCCGACCTGTTCCAGACCCAGTTGTTCTCGGAGAACCAGTTCATCGGCGTCGACCGCATCAACGATGCCAACCAGCTCACCCTCGGCGTCACCAGCCGCCTGCTGGAACCGGACTCCGGCCTGGAACGCCTGCAGGTCACCCTGGGCCAGCGCTTTTACTTCAACGATCAGAAGGTAACCCTGCCCGGCTTCCCTGCGCGCGGCTCCAACGTCACCGATCTGCTGGCCCAGATATCCGGCCAGATCACCAATCGCTGGCGGGTTGACTCCGGGCTTCAGTACAACCCGGACGACGGCGAACTGGCACGGGCCAATCTGGGCGCCATCTACCGTGTCGGCCCCGGCAAACTGGTCAACCTCGACCTGCGCTACATCAACGAACGCTATGGCACCGGCCTCAATCAGCTCGACCTGTCCTGGCAATGGCCGATCCAGTCCCGATGGTTCAGCCTTGGCCGGTTGAATTATTCGTTTTACGATGACCGCCTGGTCGAAGGCCTGCTGGGATTCGAATACAACGCCGGCTGCTGGGCTTTGCGCGGCGTCGTGCAGAAACTGGCCACCGCCACGAACGGTTCCAGCCAAGCCATCTTCCTGCAACTCGAATTGCAGGGCCTGACCCAACTCGGTCCCAACCCGCTGGAAGTCCTCAAACGCAGCATTACCGGATATACGAAGAGCGATGAACTCAACCTTCCTTTCTAACACTCGACGCCTGCTCATCCCGATAGCCGTGGCGTGGTTCTCCCTGCCTGCGCTCGCGGCGCCGATCCTGGTCGACCGCATCGTCGCCGTGGTCGACAACAGCGTCATTACCGCCAATGAACTCGATAACAAGGTCGAGCAGACCCTGCGCCAGCTCGCCGGGCGCAAAACCCCACCGCCGCCGCGCTCCCTGCTGACCAAACAGTTGCTCGAACGGATGATCACCGAGCAGGTGCTCCTGAAGACCGCCGAAGACACCAATATCAAGGTCGACGGCGATACGCTGGACCGGACGATCAACCGCATTGCGGCACAAAACAAGATGGATCTGCCCGCCTTCCGCGCCGCGCTGGAGAAGGACGGCGTCGATTTCGAGCAATTCCGCCAGCAGATCCGTAGCGAGATGACCATTGCCAGGCTGCGCGAACGCGAGGTCGACAACCGCATCGTGGTGACCGATGCCGAGATCGACAATTACCTCACCGGCCGCAAGCAGGACCCCAGCAAGCAGACCGATTACAACCTGGCCCACATTCTGATTCTCGCCCCCGAGGGCGCCAGCCCGGAAAAACTGGCCGAATTGCGCACCAAGGCGGAAACGGCACAGGCAGAACTGAAGGGCGGTACGGATTTCGCCCAGGTCTCGGCCGCCTATTCGGATGCACAGAATGCCCTCCAGGGCGGCGGCATGGACTGGCGCAGCGAAGCCAAACTGCCCAACCTGTTCGTCGACGCCGTCAAGGACCTCAAGCCAGGGGAAATAACGCCTGTGCTGCGCAGCTCCAACGGCTTTCACATCCTCAAGCTGGTCGACAAGCGTGGTGTCGATACCCACCTGGTGGTCAGCCAGACCCACGCCCGCCACATCCTGATCAAGACCAACGAACTGGTGAGCGACAAGGATGCCTTCGTCCGCCTGTCCGAACTGCGCGACCGCCTGACCAACGGCGGCGCCAAGTTCGAGGAACTCGCCAAGCTCCATTCCGATGACCTCTCCGCCGCCAAGGGCGGTGACCTCGGCTGGCTGAACCCCGGCGACACCGTGCCGCCGTTCGAAAAGGCCATGAACGCCCTGCCCGTCGACGGCCTCTCGGAGCCGGTCAAGAGCCCGTTCGGCTGGCACCTGATCCAGATCGTCGAACGCCGCGACCAGGACGTCAGCGAGGAACGGCAGAAGCTGGAAGCCCGGCGCTCCATCCGCGAACGCAAGAGCGAAGAGGCCTTCGAAGACTGGGTTCGCCTGATGCGCGACCAGGCCTATGTGGAATACCGGCTGGAAGAGTGAGGACCGGCCGTTGACGAATGAGGGGGGCATGCCCCCTCTCGTGCTGACCGCCGGCGAACCGGCCGGCATCGGACCCGACCTGGCCGTCCTGCTGACACAGTCGCCGCCGCCCTGCCCGCTGGTCATCCTGGCCAACCGCGAACTGCTGCTGGACCGGGCCACGCAACTCGGCGTCGCCTTCAAGATTCCCGACTACCAGCCCGGCTCGCCCACCCCGCTCAGCGTGCTTTCCCTGCCGCGCGGCGCGCCGGTCGAGCCGGGCCGCCTGGACACCGGCAACGCCAGCTATGTCCTCGACTGCCTGCGCCGCGCCGTGCTCGGCTGCCGCTCGGGCGAATTCGCCGGCCTGGTCACCGGGCCGGTGCACAAGGGCATCATCAACGAGGCCGGCATCGCCTTCACCGGCCACACCGAATTCCTCGCCGGCCTCACCGGCACCCCGCGCGTGGTCATGATGCTGGCCGGCGACATGAGCAACGGCGTGCCCCTGCGGGTCGCCCTGGTCACCACCCACCTGCCGCTTCGGGAGGTGGCCAACGCCATCACCCCGGCCGTCCTGGAAGAGACCCTGCGCATCCTGCACCGAGCCCTGAAGCGCGACTTCGCCGCCGCCAACCCGCGCATCCTGGTCGCCGGCCTCAACCCGCATGCCGGCGAGGGCGGCCACCTCGGCCGCGAGGAGATCGAGGTCATCGAGCCGGTGCTGGCCCGCCTGCGCGGCGAAGGCATGGACCTCACCGGCCCGCTGCCCGCCGACACCCTGTTCCAGCCCAAGTACCTGGACCACGCCGACGCCGTCCTCGCCATGTACCACGACCAGGGCCTGCCGGTGCTCAAGCACGCCTGCTTCGGCCACGGCATCAACGTGACGCTCGGACTGCCCATCGTGCGCACCTCGGTCGACCACGGCACCGCCCTCGACCTCGCCGGCACCGGCCGCGTCAACGACGGCAGCCTGCGCGTCGCCATCGACGCGGCCTGGCACATGGCCAACGCCCGCGCCCGGTTATGAGCGAAGAACGCTACCGGCACAAGAAGCAGCTCGGCCAGCACTTCCTGCACGACCCCAGCTACCTCGCCCGCATCGTCGCCGCCATCCGGCCCGAGCCGGACGACCTGATGGTCGAGATCGGCCCCGGCCAGGGCGCCCTCACCCGGCCCCTGCTGGACAAGCTCAAGCACCTGCACGTGGTCGAG
>JBAZLW010000236.1:0-4455 GCA_041650095.1 Hydrogenophilaceae bacterium
CGGCATAGGCGGCGAACATGGCGACAAGTATCGAGATGATGACCCATGTCGCGCTGTACGAGCCGACGTAAAGCAGGCTCTCGTCAGGCGGCGCAGGCAGGAACCAGGGCGTGTTTATCATTGCAGGCTGACTTTGATTATGGCGCCATACTAACCAATTCCTGGCCAGGTCGTTCCCACTGTCGTGGCGCTTGAGGGTCGGCGCCTGCCCGCCAAGGCGGGTTCCAGCCCGGCCGACCTGGCTGGCAGCTGAATGGCGTATGCTCCTGCTGACAAGGGGTCGGCTTTGGACACGTACCAATCGGCACTGCCTGAACGAAAGGATGGACCTGTGAACCCGGCAAAAATAAATCAACTCTTCGACACCATGAGTGCTGCCTGTGCCCGACAGTTCGGCTTCAACCCGCGCCGCATTGCGGCGGGCATGCGCTATTTCGGTACCGAGGGCCATGGCAAGGATCTTGTCCACGTCTTTCGGGTCACCGGCAGCCATTCACAGGTGGTGCTGAAGGGCACCTATGCGACCTTGCGCGAACAACATGGCGACAAGCCGCACTGGACCGAAGCCGAAAAGGCGCACTTCAAAAGCACGGACGCCGAGATCGACGCCGAGATTGCGGCCAAGCAGGCCGAACTCGAATACACCCGCAACAGCAAGCTCTATCAGGATCACCGCGAGCAACTGCTGTCGCACTACAACGATTGGCCCGGCTTCCAGGCCGACGGGCCGCATCCGCGCGAAGCCGCCAGAGCGCTGGTCGCCGCCCTGGCCGAGGCCCACGATGAACGACTGGCTGCCTTTGCGGCACACATGGGCACGGATGATCCCGAGCAGCTGGCGCATCTGCTGCTGGTGCCCTGCCATCTTGAAATCGAGGCGATCAAGGACGCGGCAAGCGCGGCCGGACGCAAGTAGACTGTGCCTCCATCGGGTTCCTGCCACGCCGCTTTGCCATGACCGCCAGCCAGCCCAACAATCCGCTCCATGGCATCACCCTGGAGAAACTGCTGAACGAACTGGTGGCGTTCTATGGTTGGCCTGAACTGGGGCGCCGGATCGATATCCGCTGCTTTACCCACGACCCCAGTATCGCTTCAAGCCTCAAGTTCCTCCGTCGTACCCCCTGGGCACGGGAGCGGGTGGAAGCGCTGTATATCGCGAGCGTCGCAAAACGGAACAGTTGAATAGCTGGTACTGAGAGGCGGTGCCGCCATGGTTAGGCGCCCGGTGCCGGCACCTCAGTTCTGACCCAGGCCGCAGCCGCCCACCGTCACCACGACCTGCTTGACCGCCCGGAAGAATTGACCGCGGCTACGCACGACGACCCAGACATTGGCCGTTTGCGCCAGCTTGATGCGGGTCCTCAATTCGGGGGCGACGCCGGGGCCGATCCAGAAGGCCGCGATCAGCGGTTGTGGATTGCGGTCGACAAAGATCGTGAAACCGTCGACCTCCGGCAGCGAGGATGAGCACTCCAGGAATACATTGGCACCATCCTCGGCAATGCTGGGAACGAGGATACGGATCTCGGAGGACGCGGCCGGCTGGGCCGTTTGCAGGGCCAGCAGCATTTCGCCGGCCGGCCCGGATTCTCTCCGGGGGGCTTGATTAACCGCTGCCGCCCGGGCCGCGACCGGGCGTATCAGGCCGGCTACCAGTGCGATGGTCAGGGCGGCACTGGAAATCGCGCCGTGCAGCAAAGATCGTCTGGCCGGGTTCATGCCGGGTCCTGTCGCAGTGAGGTGAATGGGCAAGTATGCCCTGTATCGGCAGGGAGCATGTCTCCATGTCCGGGCTGTTGAACAAGAAACGGCTGGTCAAGGCCGGCACGAAGGTGAAGAACATCCGCTTGGCCGAAGGCGATCGCGATAATCACTGTAAGATCGATGGCATCGGCACCATGCAGCTGAAATCGCAATTCGTGATGCAGCCATGAGCCAGCCACACTTGAAGGAGCCATTCCACCATGAAAACCCTGACCATACTGATTCGTGCCGAGCTGGAAATCCCTGACGACTGGGCGTTGGTGGAGCATCCCTCCGGCATGCAGGTGCTCAAGATCGGTGATCAATTCGTCGATTTCGATATCGAGCCATTGATGACGAAGTCGGCTGAGCCGGAGGCCGAATGGTCGGATGACGACACCGATGTCGTCAACAAGGTGCTCGATACGGTCGTCGGCATCGATGTGGAACTGGAAATCCAGGCGCTCCAGTAGGTTGCCGGCTGGATACGCGTTGTAGGGGAAGTCGTCTTGGCTGGACTGCGACGGTTATTCGGATAATCCGACACCCTGTTGAGCCCAGCGTCCGGGCACCTTCGTGTCCGGCATCACACCGCACTGCCATGTCGTGGCGATGGCCCAGGAGACCTGTCGCTTCCGCCATGGCACCGCCACGGCCAGGCGAGAATCCAGCGTCGGGAGCAGGCAAGGCGGTCGGCCAGACCATCGCCGGATGAGTGTTTGTGACATACACTTATCCAGTGTCGGGTGTCCTGCACCCGGCATTCCACCTCAGTTAATAAGGCAACATGCTCGGGTTGATAATTGAACGCGCGCCGACAGGAATGTGACTATGTACGACCCTCCCTCACATAGCGACAAGGAATATCAGGTCATCGAGTTCGAGGGCGAAGACCCCCAGTGGCTGTTCGAACTGCTCACCAACCCGTCTTTCGAGAAGGTGCCGCCCAGCCTGCTCCAACGCCTGTTCGAACGCTTCCATCCCCTGGCCGCGCAGGCTGGCCAGGTCATGCTGCGCCAGGGCGAGCCAGGCGATTACTACTATCTGATCCGTCAGGGACGGGCCCGGGTTTCCCGTCAGGGACACAATGGCAGGGAAGTTATCCTGGCTGACGTGGGGCCGGGCCAGGGCTTCGGCGAGGAGGCGCTGATCTCCGGCGAGCCGCGCAACGCGACGGTGACCATGCTGGAACCAGGCTTGCTCATGCGCCTGGCGGCGGATGATTTCGATGCCTTGCTGCGGATGCCGCTCGTTCATGGTCTGGACGCGGCGGCCGCAAACGGCTTGTTGAACCAGGGCGCTCAACTGGTGGATGTGCGTCTTGAGGAGGACTTTTCCCGGGGTACCTTGCCCGGTGCGATCAATATTCCCTTGTACCTGCTGCGGATCAAGGCCGCGCAGCTGGATCGCCAGCGCCCCGTGCTGCTGTTCTGCAACGACGGGCGACGTTCCGCGACGGCGGCCTTCCTGTTGGCCCAGTCGGGTTTCGAGACCCACATCCTCGCCGCCGGGATGGCCGAGTTCAGGAACGGGGAAATAGGCTGATTTTTCAAGTAAATGCCTGCCGTGGCGGGCATTTACTGGTGCGCGCCCTTTACCGTATCGGACTCCCGCTTGTAGGACTCGTAGGGTAGGTTGGCATCCGCCTGGCAGCGCTCGCGCTCCATTGGGTCGGCGAGTTTGGCGCATTCCTGACCTTGCCAATTCCTGCCGGTCGCATAGATCTGCTCGGCTGAGCAGGCTGGCAGGATCAACAGGGCGATCATGCCGGTCAACGTGGATTTCGGCATGACCGGTCGGATGGGGCTATCGGCTGTTGAACTTGGCGGCCAGCTTTTCCAGCTTCTCTTTCTGCTGCCTGGCCTGCTCCTCGGCCTTGCGCTTTTCTTCCTCGGCCTTCTTGCGCTCGTTGGCCCGGTTGATGCGCTCCATGACCAGCTTTTTTGCCGCCTCGCGCTGCTCGGCCGTGACTTCCCCGGCCGGGTTGCCGTCGAGGTCGAAACGCTGCTCGGCCTTGGCCATCGCTTTCAGGTAGCGGGTCGATGTCGTATGGATTCTCATGGCCTTGCTGACCTGGACCTTGGTCAGCTCGGGCAGGCGTTCAAGGATGGTCTTGTGTATCCCGATGGCGAGCGGCAGGGCGTCACGGAGGACAGGGAAGGTGGCAACGAGACTGTCCAGTACGGCATCTCGGTTCGACTTCTTTGGGGCGTCGCTGGTCATCACTGGGCGTCATGGATGGAGAATGCTTAATTTTACCCCTAGCTTCGGCCTGGTAGCTGTTTCGTACCAGTAACACCTGGTTACATCTTCATCACAGCGCTGACATTTCTCACTTTCATCTGGCGCGCAGGATGGCTCCACCCGCGCATTGCGGGGCTTTCAACCCACCAGGAGTCCAAAATGAGTGCAATTTCCAAAACTGTAAAAGCGTTTGCCCTGATTGCCGCCTTGTCGGCAGGTTCTGCCATGGCCGGGCAGGGGAGCTGTATGCCCATGGCCATGCCGATGCCGATGCCGATGCCGATGCCGATGATGCAAGGTGCATCGGGGTGCGGCAACTCAGGAGTCAGCCAGGACAGCGAGCAAGCCTGCCAGGTCAGGGAAGCCAATGCCAGCCAGGACGCAGGCTGCAACGGCCAGGACCTGTCCAGCCGGATGG
Organism: Hydrogenophilaceae bacterium; assembly: GCA_041650095.1. GTDB lineage: Bacteria > Pseudomonadota > Gammaproteobacteria > Burkholderiales > Thiobacillaceae > Parasulfuritortus. Next base: position 4,409 of record JBAZLW010000236.1, read on the forward strand.
GCAGCATGGCGGCGGGGGGCATGAATATCGCCATGACGGTGATCGGC
>JBAZLW010000237.1:0-4451 GCA_041650095.1 Hydrogenophilaceae bacterium
GCTGGCCCTGGCGGATTTCCTCCTGGCCGGCCTTGGCGGCGACCGCCGCCGTGCCGACGGTTTCCACGCCGCAGCCGGCGAGCAGGGTGATCAGGAGCCACAATGGCAGGCGGGATCGGATGGATAGGGGCATGATGATGTTCCCGTGATGTGGGTGGGTTATTTCGCTTCTGGCGGTGGCTTTTGCCCGGGCGGCCCCTTGCGGAGCAGGTCCTTGTCGGCGTCGAAGACGTTGTCCATCATGAATTCCTCCGGGCGTTCCCGGCCGCCGCGGTAGGTCGCCTTGACGGCGCCGTGGCGAAGGATGCCCAGCTTGCGCAGCCAGTCCATGATGTTCATGGCGCCCCCCGGGTCATGACGGTGTGGTCCGAGTATAGCCGGCCATCGGCCTCGCTCAGGGCCGACCGCACTGGCCCGGTCGGTCCAGTTTCATCCAGCGTTGCAGCCACTGGTCGGCTCGCTGGCGGGCATGGCGGGTGGCGATCTTTTCCTCCGGCGTCTGGTCGGGGCGGAAGTCGAAGGCGCGCCGGGCCAGCGGGTAGACCTGGTATTCCACCGGCACGCCGCGTTCCCACAGGGCGTAGAAGGCGCGGCCGCCGTTGATCCGGCGCAGCTCAAAGTCCTGCTCGCCGATCAGGTACAGGATCGGGGTGGTGATCTGCATCACCTCCGGCGCGATCCGGAACAACTGGTCCGGCTCCGGCGCGTTGGGGTTCTGCATGTGGCCGTAGTAGCTGACGATGGCGGCGATGTCCGGCCCGCGCTTGGCGGCCAGGCGGATGGCGTAATAGGGGCCGCGCGACAGGGCGACGATGCCGACCGGCTGCTTGCAGGTCTCGGGCAACGCCTTCAGGTAGCCGAGCGCCGCCTCGACGTCGTTCTCCGTGGCCGGGTCGTGCTCGGCCGGCCAGCGCTCGATCATGCGCCCGCTCTGCCAGTCCGGCGCCACCACCAGGTAGCCCTGCTGCGCCAGTTCGGTGATGTGGCGGCGATCCTCCGCCTCGTAGCCGCGCTTGGCGTGGATGTACAGCACCGGCGGGAAGGGGCCGGCGCCCGGGGGAACGGCGATCTCCAGCGGCACATCGACGTCGCCGGACTTCAGGGTGACGTTGCGCAGGGTCACCCCGTCCGCCCAGAGCGGGCCGGCCAGCAGGGCCAGCAGCAGCGGCAGGCTGCGCCAGATTGCCGCGCGTCTGCCCGGCGCTCGCCGTGCGCCGGTATCGATGTGGCTCCGTGTCTTCATGTCGGTCTCCTCGTGGTGTCGCCTGGGTGCGGGAATGCCAGGCCATGTTGCATCATCCATGGCCAGTCGCCCGCTTGGCAACCCTAGGGCAGGCATGGCGGTTCCTTCAATAGGGCAAGATCAGCATGTTGCTGCCGGGGATTGGTCTGCCACCGGGCGGAATCCGGACAGGCAGTGGAGGGGCGCAGCGGTTACGGGTTAATCTGGCCGCCAACGAGATGACTTTGCCAGGAGGTCGCCATGCACGGCTTGATTCGCCCCGAACTTTTCTGCCGCCAGACCTACATCGACGGCGCCTGGATCGATGCAGACGACGGCACCACCCTGGCGGTGCTGAACCCGGCCAGCGGCGAGCCGCTCGGCCGGGTCCCCGACCTTGGCCGCACGGAGACCGCCCGCGCCGTCGCGGCTGCCCAGGCGGCCTTTCCGGCCTGGCGCGATTGCCTGGCCGGGGAACGCGCCGCCCTGCTGCGGCGCTGGCACGACCTGATGCTGGAAAATGCCGACGACCTGGCCCGCCTGATCACCCTGGAACAGGGCAAGCCGCTGGCCGAGGCGCGCGGCGAGATCAACTATGCGGCCGGCTTCCTGGACTGGTTCGCCGAGGAGGCCCGGCGCGTCTACGGCCGGGTCATCCCATCGCCCTGGCCGGGCCGGCGGGTGCTCACCCTGAAACAGCCGGTCGGCGTCGCCGCCTTGATCACGCCGTGGAACTTCCCCGCCGCCATGCTCACCCGCAAGGCCGGCGCGGCCCTGGCGGCCGGCTGCACGGTGGTGGCCAAGCCGGCCTCGAAGACGCCGTTCACCGCTCTGGCCCTGGCGGCCCTGGCCGAACAGGCCGGCTTCCCGGCCGGCGTGGTCAACGTGGTTACCGGCGCGGCCGAGGCCATCGGCGCCGAACTGGTCGAGAATCCGGCCGTGCGCAAGCTCTCCTTCACCGGTTCCACCGCGACCGGCAAGCGCCTGATGGCGGCCTGTGCCGGTACGCTCAAGAACGTGTCGCTGGAACTGGGCGGCAACGCCCCCTTCATCGTCTTCGACGACGCCGACCTCGATGCCGCGATCGCGGGTGCACTGGCCTCGAAATACCGCAATGCCGGCCAGACCTGCGTGTGCGCCAACCGGCTGCTGGTGCAGGCCGGCATCTACGATGAATTCGTCGCACGCCTGGCCGGGGCGGTCGCGGCCATGAAGGTCGGCAACGGCCTGGAGGCAGGCGTCAGCCAGGGCCCGCTGGTGAATCAGGCGGCGGTGGCCAAGGTCGAGGCGCATATCCGGGATGCCGTGGCGCAGGGCGCCCGGGTAGTCTGCGGCGGCCGCCGCCATGCCCTGGGCGGCGGCTTCTTCGAGCCCACGGTGCTGGCCGACGTCACGCCGCAGATGCGGGTCTGCCATGAGGAGACCTTCGGCCCGCTGGCGCCGGTGCTGCGCTTCGCCGACGAGGCAGAGGCGATCCGGCTCGCCAATGCCACCGAGTACGGGCTCGCCGCCTACTTCTATGCCCGCGACATGGCGCGCATCTGGCGCGTCTCGGAGGCACTGGAATACGGCATGGTCGGGGTCAACGCCGGGGTGATCTCCACGGAAGTCGCCCCCTTCGGCGGCGTCAAACAGTCCGGCCTGGGCCGCGAGGGCGGCGCCGAGGGCATCGAGGCCTATCTGGAGACGAAATACGTGTGCATGGCGGAATAGGTGCGCGGCACGGTCATTGCGAGGAGGCGCAGCCGACGCGGCAATCCAGTTCGAAACCGGGCGCCGAAGGCGGCAAATCCCTGGATTGCCACGGCCCTGTGGGCCTCGCAGCAGTGGGATTCAGCCTTTTACGCAGGCCTTTGGCCTGAGGAAAGCCACCCGCCTCGCCAGGCCGGCCCGCTCGGTGGCCTCGGCGACCTGATCGACATCCTTGTAGGCGCCCGGCGCCTCCTCGGCCGCACCGCGCAGGGAGCGGGTGCGGATCAGGATGCCCCGGTCGGCCAGTTCCTGGATCAGTTCCCTGCCCTGCCAGCGCTTCAACGCGGCGTTGCGGCTCATCGCCCGGCCGGCGCCGTGGCTGGCCGACGACCAGGCCTGGTTCTCGCTCTCCGTCGTGCCGGCCAGGATCCAGGAACCGGTGCCCATGCTGCCGCCGATGATCACCGGCTGGCCGGCCTCGCGGTAGTCCGCCGGCAGGGCCGGGTGGCCGGGGCCAAAGGCGCGGGTGGCGCCCTTGCGGTGCACGTGGAGCCAGCGCGGCTGGCCATCGACCAGGTGGCGTTCCCGCTTGCAGGTGTTGTGGGAGACGTCGTACAGGGTGGTGAGCCGGCTGCCCGGCAGCACCTTGGCGAACACTTCCCGGGTCAGCCCGGCCAGGATCTGCCGGTTGCACAGTGCGATGTTGATGGCCGCGTTCATGGCACCCAGGTATTGCCGGCCTTCCGGCGAGTTGATCGGGGCGCAGGCAAGTTCGCGGTCGGGCAGGTGGATGCCCAGGCGGCCGGCGGCCTTGGCCAGGCTGACCAGATAGTCGGTGCCGATCTGGTGGCCCAGTCCGCGCGAGCCGCAGTGGATGGACACCACCACCTGGCCTTCGCGCAGGCCGTAGGCGCGGGCGGCCTTGGCGTCCCAGACCTTTTCCACCACCTGTACTTCGAGGTAGTGGTTGCCGGACCCGAGGGTGCCCATCTCGCCGCGTTGCCGCTTCTTGGCGATCTCGGAGACCTGGGCTGGGTCGGCGCCGTCGACCCGGCCGCGCTCCTCGATGAATTCCAGGTCGTGTTCGTCGCCGTAGCCCCGGCGCACCGCCCAGGCCGCACCCTCGCGCATGATGTGGTCGAGTTCGAGCGTGGACAGCTTGAGTTCGCCTTCCTCGCCCACGCCGGCCGGGATGACGCGGAACAGGGCGTCGGCCAGTTGATGCATATGGGCCGCGATTGCCTTGATCTCGAGATCCGTGCGCAGACAGCGGATGCCACAGGAGATGTCGAAGCCGACCCCGCCGGCCGAGACGATGCCGCCCTGGTCGGCGTCGAAGGCCGCCACCCCGCCGATCGGGAAGCCGTAGCCCCAGTGTGCGTCCGGCATGGTCATGGCGGCGCCGACCAGACCAGGCAGGCGGGCCACGTTGGCGATCTGCTCCAGCACCTTGTCGTCCATGGTCTCCAGCAGGGGTGCGCTGCCGTACAGGCGCACCTCGGCGCGTGGGTCACCTGCCGGACGCGGCAGGCTCCAG
>JBAZLW010000238.1:0-4448 GCA_041650095.1 Hydrogenophilaceae bacterium
GGCCTGGGCCCGCTGGAGGGGCTCATGGCGGACGAATCCGTGGCCGACATCCTGATCAACGGCTACAAGGAAGTGTTCATCGAGCGCAACGGCCTGCTCCAGAAAAGCAAGATACGCTTCATCGACAACAAGCACCTGATGCGTATCGTGCAGCGGATCATCGCTCCGCTCGGCCGCCGGGTCGACGAGGGCAGCCCCATGGTGGATGCCCGCCTGCCCAATGGCGGCCGCCTCAACGTCATCATCCCGCCGGTCTCGATCAACGGCCCGGTGGTTTCAATCCGCAAATTCCGCACCAAGGCGCTTGAAGCCTCCGACCTGCTGGCCTATGGCACGCTGACCGATGAAATGCTGGACTTCCTGCGCCAGGCCACCATCGCGCGCTGCAACATCATCATCAGCGGCGGCACCGGCTCCGGCAAGACCTCGTTCCTGAACATGCTGACCCAGTACATACCGGAGGGCGAGCGCATCATCACCATCGAGGATGCGGCCGAGCTGCAATTGCTGCACGAGCATGTCGTGCGCCTGGAGACCCGCCCCGCCGGTCTGGAAGAGGTCGCCGAGGTCACCGCCCGCGACTTGGTGCGCAACAGCCTACGCATGCGGCCGGACCGGATCATCGTCGGCGAGGTACGCGGCGGCGAGGCGGTGGAAATGCTGCAGGCCATGAACACCGGTCACGACGGCTCCATGTCCACCATCCACGCCAACTCGCCCCGGGAATGCCTGCATCGGCTGGAGATGCTGCTGAATTTCGGCGGCTGGCAGGGCAGCGAGAGCAACCTGCGCCGGCAGATCGCCGGCGCCCTGGATATGGTCGTCCACCTGGCGCGCCTGTCGAACGGCAAGCGGCGAGTGATGTCGATCAGCGAGATCACCGGCGTCGAGGACGATGTCATTTCTTTACAGGAATACTATCGCTATGACCCCGCCCTGGCGAACGGCCGCGAGGGTTGGGTCAACACCGGCTGCCAGCCCAAGTCACACAAGCTGAAGCGCTTCCTGAATACCCGGGCCCGCGCGGAGGGCAAGAGTGACTGAGTTATACCTGACCATCGCCCTGGCCATCCTCAGTCTGGTGGCGGCAAGCGTATTCTCATGGCGCGCCGGATCCGAAACCCAGCGCTCGCGGAAAAACCTGGATCGCTTGCAGGCGGCCCTGGACCATAGTGAACTTCAAGCCGGCCGGACCGCGCCCGCGGCCCGGATAAGCAAGCCGCCACCGATCATCGAGACCTGGCAGCAACGGGCCGGCTATGTTCCAAGCATGCGGCTGTACGGCCTGTTCGCCCTGCCCGCCCCCATCCTGGCCATCGCCGGTGGTCTCGTGTTCGGTATCAAGGGCATCGTGATCGGGTTGTTCCTGCTCTATCCGCTCGGACTGGCAGTTTTCCTGCACTGGCGCATCGAGCGCTTCCGCGACCAGGTAGTGGCCCAGTTGCCGGGCTTCGTCGATGCATTGGCCCGCATACTGAGCATCGGGGTCAGCATAGAACTGGCCTTCCGCAATGCCAGCGAGGAGTGCGAAGAACCGTTGCGGGGCATCACCGCACAAATACTGGTCCGCACTCAGGCCGGCTTGACGATCGAAGATGCCATGGGCCTGGTGGCGGAAACGTATGACATCAAGGAGCTCAGTTTCCTGGCCTCGGTGTTCTATCTGGGTGTGCGCTACGGCGGCAATGCGCGGGCCGTCCTGGAACGGATCGCCCTCGCCATGCGCGAACGTGAACGTGGCCAGAAGGAACTCCATGCCATGACCTCGGAAACGCGCGCCAGCGCATGGATACTCAGTGCCTTGCCGATCGTGGTCGGGCTGATGACCATGTACCGTAATCCGGGCTATCTGCTCGGCATGTGGAATGATCCGTTCGGCCGCCAGCTACTGTTCGCCGCCGTTGCCTTGCAGGTGATCGGCATGTTGCTGCTGTTCCGCATGGCCAAACTTCGTAACCTCTAGCGGAAACAAATCATGTCGATGCCATGGATCATTGCCCTGACTGTCGGATTGGCCGTATTCGGTGGCGGCTGGCTGATCTATGGTTACCACCTGCAGATTTCCAACCAGATCAGGCGCCAGCGACAGTTCAACCGGCTCGACAAGCTCGCCCACGGCGGCGATAGCGTGAATACCGAGATGGAGCGGATGCTGGAAAGCCAGTCCATGACCGAACGCCTGGCGCTCATGCTCACCGGCCAACTCCAGAGCGGAGCCCAATCGGAACAGGACAGCGAAGAACGGGGCTTGCTCGCCAGGGCGGGCCATCGCGGCATCCGTCCCCTGGTCTATTTCAAGGCAGTACGTCTGGGTCTCACGATCGGCGCGCTGCTAATTTCCTCAGGCTATGCGCTGGCGGCCGCGACTACCGTTGCCTGGCTCAAGGTCGTCATGGCCGTCGCGATCGCCTATCTGGCGCCGAAATATATCCTGAAGTACTTTGCCCAGCGGCGCGTGCGTGCTTTAGCCAACGAAATTCCGTTGTTCGTCGACTATCTGCACATGATGCATGGCTCCGGCGTCAGTTTCGAACAGTCCATCCTGCTGTTCGCCGAGGAACGCCGAATCGGCTTGCCCATATTGGCCAGCGAACTCAACTTCGTCCAGATCGCAATCAAATCCGGGCGCAGCCGCGCGGATGCACTGCAACAGATGGCGGTACAGATCGACCTGCCGGAACTGCGCGAACTGATCGCCTTGATCAACGACGCCGATCGCTATGGCGCGGGGCTGCAGGAACCCTTGAAGCGGTTCGGCGTCCGCCTCACCGAAAAACGGCGCTTCGAGATGCAGGACTATGTCGGAAAACTGGCGACCCGGATGGTCGTGGTCATGGTGCTGTTCCTATTGCCGGCCCTTCTCATCATTACGGCCGGCCCCGGTTTTCTGGCCTTGTTCAAGGCGTTGAGCAAATGAAGGCCAACAAGGGCAGGCTGTCCGGCGTTCTCTTCGTTCTACTGTCATGTGGTCTGGCAGACCTATCCTTGGCCACCGGCCCTGCCAATCAGCCAGCCGTTTCCACACAGGATGAAGACAGTCAGATGCGGCCCACGGACATGGCCTCCGACCCGGAGATGTACCTGCAACTGATCGGACGCATGCAGGAGAAGCACCTGTACTTCGCCTCCCTGGCCCACCTGGATGCATTTGATCGCCGCTGGCCGAGCAATCAAAGAGCCACCCTGCTGCGGGCCGATGCCCTGCGCGAAACCGGCTATTCGGACCAGGCCGCGCGCCTGTATGAAGGACTGCTGAAAAGCCCCCTCGCGGCAAGCGCCCAGCACGGGCTGGGACTGATCGCCTCGAAAAATGGCGATCTGAATACCGCGTTGCTTGCCTTGAGCCAGGCGAACCAGATGGACCCTACCAACGCCGCCATGCTGAATGATCTGGGTTATGTGCAAATCCTGCTGCAGCGTCTTGCCGAGGCCGGTTTCAATTTGCACAAGGCCACCGAACTTGACCCGAAAAACTCCTTGGCGGGCGCCAACCTAGCCTTGTTCTATCTGCTGGACAACAAGCCGGCCCGGGCGGATGGAATCATGGATTGGTATAGGCTGACGGAAAAACAACGAAAAGACATAATTGATAAAGCAGCTGAACTTAATGTACGGAATGCACCAAATGCACCTTAAAATACAAATAATAAGGTTACCTCCCCATTAAGCCAGCTTGTTTTGATATGCACAAAATACAAAATGATGAAAAGTCCGAACGTCCAAGAAATCTATTGCACCACCCGTGAAGCTGCCCAGATGCTCGGGGTTTCCCTGCGTACCGTCCAATTGTGGGTGGAGAGCGGCGTACTGAAGGCATGGAAGACCGATGGCGGTCATCGCCGCCTGCCCTTGAGCGCCGTCAATGAACTCATCCATGACCGCATGGGCAAAGGCCAGGCGACCGCCCCGTCGTCGCATTTGCTCAACATCCTGGTCCTGGAAGATGACGAAGACATGGTCAAGCTTTATCAGATGACCATGGAAGGCTGGCAGATGCCGATCCAGACGACCTTCGTATCCAGCGTCTACGAGGCCTTGATCGTGATCGGACGCGGCCAGCCCGATCTCCTGATCACCGACCTCAAGATGCCCGGCGTCGACGGTTTCGAGATCATCAACCTGCTCCGCAACGACGAAGCCCTGCGCAGTCTCGACATCGTCGTGGTGACCGCCCTTAATCGAGCCGAAATCGAGGAAAAGGGCAGCCTGCCGGCTGACATCATGGTTTTCACCAAACCCGTTTCGTTCGACCAGTTGCAGGGCTATATCAAGGCCTGTCTGGCCCACAGGAAAATCTTGGAGAGATAACTCATGGCGAATAAATCGTATTTCCTGGCCACCGTGCTCGGCCTGTGCACATTATCGGCGTCCCTGCCCGGCTACACCGAGGACGCGGCCGCGCAGCCGGAACCGCAAGTCCAGCCGATCGTGATCGGCGCCACCACGGA
>JBAZLW010000239.1:0-4437 GCA_041650095.1 Hydrogenophilaceae bacterium
GGCCTGAGCGGCCAGGAAGGCCAGGGCATAGGCCGGATTGCCCCAGAGGTAATGTTCATGCCGGCGGTCACCCGCCATCTCCTCAAAGGCGAAGGTCTCGATCGGGTCGCTAGCGGCCCCATAGGGCAGGCGAACCAACAATCTGGGCAAGGCGAGGCCGATCCAGGCGGCCAACGGACTCTGGCGCAATGCCTGCCAGACGGCCCCGACCTCGCCGGCCAGGGGCGGCCACTGTGCTGGCGAACCCGGTTCCTGCAAGTTGATGCAGCCCACCAGCGCCGGGCTGCCCCCGGCCAGGAACGGCGCACCGGCCCGGCCGGCCAAGGCACCCAGGGCCGCCAGCATGGCCGCATCATCAGGGCCGAAGGTGAAATCGCCCAGCAGCAACGACCAGGGCATGCCCTCCTCGCCCGCTGTTTCCGGACCGCTGAGAACGCGATGGAGGGCAGAGGCAGACAGGTCTTCGGCATGGGCCTGCAGGTCCGCGGCCAGTTCCTCCCGCGAAATATCCAGCACGTTGATCTGCAGGGCATCACCGGTCTCCAGTTCGGTGGCCAGTTTCCAGACCCCGCGCCAGGCCGCCTCCAGACTCTGAAATGCCGGCTGACGCAGGATGCGGCGCATGCGGTCGGCGATCAGCGCATCGAGTACCGTGATGGCTTGCGCCTGGGCCGCACTATGGTCCTGCACGACATGAGGGGCCACGGCATCGTGCAGCAGCTTGTCGACCAGATCCGGGTTGTGTGAAGCCTGCTGGGCCGGCGCCCGGCCCAGCAGGCGCTCGATGGTGTCGGCATTGCTTTCTGCCGAGCTGACCGCGGTGTCGGCGGACGCAGGGGCGCCGTCAGCGGGGTGCAGGCCCAGCGCCGCCGCCGCGCGGGCAAAGGTAGCCGGGTTGGTCAGTTCCTCGTGCAAGCCGCGCAGGCCGACGAAGGCATCGGCCTGCCGGAACAGCCGATCAGGATGGAAGTCCTCGATCTGTCGGAACTCCAGCTCGACTGCCTCAGCTGACCCCTCCGGGGTCTCGATCGACAGGGACAGGCTGGGTGCCAGCCGGGTCAGGACAGCCTCGGCATTGTCGACATGGATGGCCAGAGGCTTGCGCAATGCCAGCGGCACGGCCCGTTTGCCGTTCCCGTGCAGGTTCGCCAGCACCAGGATGCGCATGGGACGGTCATCCGATGACCTGGGACGTGAGGCCCCAGGCTTGGTAAATTCAAACTCGAAATCCAGACGTCCACCTGCCATGTTGTTCCCCTTGGAAGAGAATGATCCGGGTGCTGCCTGTCAGGGCAGCCTATCTATGGACAGCTGAAACCAGCCGCATTTGACGAAAGGCGCACACCCGGCCTGGACCGGCTCATCTGGAATGCTGGGTTCGCGGCCGGAAGCGCCAGCCCAGGCCATCTACTGACCCTTTGACGGAGTCGCAAGCAAACCTTGCATGAGCGCCTTCATCCGCTGCAGCAACTCGGCCACACCCATGTCGGCCAGCGTGGCGGCGCCGGCATTCGTCAGGGCGGGCAAGAACACCGGGCTGGCCGAGGCCTCCCAGCCAATCAGGAAATCGAACAGGATCAGCAGCACGATCTTGTCCTTGGCGTTGATCCCGGCCTTCAGGGACCGGGCGATCGTCCCCTGCATGAAGGCCTGCAGGGCGGGGTAGCCCGCCGCCTGGTGTTTCTCTGGATAGAGGCTGGACAGGGTGTTCGTCAGCAACTCGGACGACTGGGAAGGCTGCACGACCAGTTCCTGTGGCGAGCCCTGGATAAATCGGCCGAGGGCCGCAGCCCGGCGCTCGCCCCCCTTGCCGGCCACCTTCTCCAGATAACCCGCGGCGGCATCATGGGCCGCACTGAGCTGGGCGTAAGCGGCCTCCCCCGGCCCGACGTCCACCAGTTTGCCGCCCCAGGGCAGCAAGGGGTCCTCGTCAAAGGCCACGCCCAGGCGCACCATCAGGTCGAGCCAGAGCACACTCTCACGATCGGCCTTGTAGCCCCGGCGCTGACTGCGGAGCAGGGCCATGTCGACGAGTCCGACCACACCCTGCTCCCCTACCGCAGCCGCATAGGCCGGGAATTGCTTCTGCATCTGGGCCACGAGGCGCTGCTTGAAGACCGAGCGCATCGCCACCATCAGGTCATCATGCTGTTTCTGACTAATGTTGAGCATCGTTTCGAATCCGGTTGTGGTTCAGTCAACGCGCCTATGCCGCCTTGGGCAGGATCGCCTTGGTCGCCACCAGCGCACCCGATTCCTGGTGGAATCGCTGCAGCTCCGTGGCAGGCTCTCCTTCCGCCAGGTAATAGTCGACCGGGCCGAACATCTCGTCCAGTTGAGGCCCTTGGCAGGTGGGCAGGAAGGCGCGCAACACCCGCGGATCGTAATAACGGAAATAGAGGTAGCGCATGCCGGTCTCGTCGTAGACGCGGGTCAGGGACCGGAAGTGATAGCGGATGGATTGGAAATCGAGCTGACTGAGGGCGAAGATGCAGTAGTGGTTACCCCAACCGGCGTCGATCAGCCAGTCGGTGAACTTGGCTTTCGGATCAAGCTGTACCAGATAGGGCGCCACCACGGCCATATCCGGGGCCAGGTCGCCCCGAAACAGGCACTCATACTTTGCCGGCGGATTGTCGCCATAGAGTACGCCGAACAGATCGGGGATCGAGGCCCCATCCAGGATGGCGTAGGCATTCAGGCCGTCGTCCGTGAACAGGTGCTGCTTGATGAGCTCTGAGCGCCGTGCCATTTAACCCCCCGTGAGAAACGCTGCGACTGACCCTGCCGCACCCTGCGGACTGCACTTGACCGCCGTCGGCGCCCGCGCGGGTTCGAAGGCATCCGAACCGGGTTGCATGGCGATTTCGAGCATGGACGACATTTTCGACTCCTCGGCCCTAGCCATCCAGCTTGCGGGTGGCGACCAGCAGACTGGCAACAGGATCTCCCCCTTCGGTGCGCAGTGTAGCGTGTCTGATTACGGTGCCGCCGAACCCGGCGCCCGCAAGCACGCCCATCACGTACGACTCCGCATGGCTGTAGCGGCCATGCGGATGGATACGGTAGCCCTCTGGGGTGGCTTCGTTGGCCTCCTCTAGGGTGAACACCAAGAGCCCACCGTTGGCGAGCGCGCCATGGGTAGCCCGCATAACTTCCTCCAGCGCCCCGAAATAGCATAGCGCATCGGCCGACACGACCACATCGAAGGACGCGGATGCCGCGCCCAGATAGGCGGTCAGCTCGGCCTTGACGAGCTCATCATAGACTCGGCGCGGCGTGGCCCTGGCCAGCATTTTTTCGGACAGGTCCACACCCACCAGATGGCGCGCGTAAGGAGCAAGGTGCGGCCCGCACAGGCCGGTGCCGCAGCCGGCATCGAGTATGTTCAACTGCCTGGCCGGAGGCGGACAGTTCCAGCCCACCGCTTCGGCAATCTGTTCCGGGCCGCGGTAGCTCAATTGCTCCAGCCTGGCATCGAAGCTGCTGGCGAAGGCATCGAAGGTCATTTCGACATAGTCATCGGCGGCACGCTCGGGCACCCTCTCGCCGGTGCAGGCGGCCAGTTGATGCAGGGCGATCGGGTTGTCCGGCTCGTCCGCCAGCCACTCGCGGTAGACCTGCGCCGCCCGGTCGAACTCGCCCAGGTTGATATGGGCACGGGCCAGCATCTTGGGCGAGGAGGCGTAATAAGGGTTGAGGACGATGGCACGGTCACCGAAAACAACTGCCTCGGCGCTACAGCCCTTCCCCAACCGAATGTGCTCCATGGTTTGTCCGGCTCCGGCTTGGTCGGACCGCCACTCGGTCACTGGCAGCCAGGACGTCCCGGGGTCGCCGGGGGCGGCGCAGATTGTCGAGGTCGCCAGTCGTCCGGCCTCTTGCGTGAAGCGCAGCACTTCGTCGACCGTATCACCTTCCAGCAGGTAAGCCTCGACCGGGCCGAACATCTCGGCCAGTTGGGGTTCCTGGCAGGATGGAAGGATACTTCGCAACACCCTCGGATCGTAGTAGCGGAAACAGCGGTAGCGCTGGCCGGCCTCGTCATAGATAGCGGTCAGGGAACGGAAGTGATAGCGGATGGACTGGAAATCGAGCCGGCTGCGGGCATAGATGCCCCAATGCCGACCCCAGCCGGAATCGATCAGCCAGTCGGTGAACGGAGCCTGGGGATCCAGTCGAACGAGATAGGGCGCCACCGCGATCATGTCCGGCTCAAGTGTGCCGAGGAACAGGCACTCATGCTGCGCCGGTGGCGTGTCGCCGTATAGCCGGTCGAGCAGATCAGGGATCGAGGCGCCATCCAGGATGGCATAGACATAGGTACCGTTAACAGTGAACAGGCACTGCTTGAAGGCCTCTGTGTACCGTTCCATTTGCACCCTGGCTCAGCCATCAGACAAATGGCGTACCAGAATCCGCGGCATCCTTGAAGGC
>JBAZLW010000240.1:0-4428 GCA_041650095.1 Hydrogenophilaceae bacterium
CACTACGGTCGCTGCGCTTTGCGTGCGCCGAATCAGGCCGGCGTCGAGCACGCTCGCCCTGTCGCTCGCGATCTCATGGATCACGCTGGTCGGCATTTCGCGGCTGGTGCTGGGTGTGCACTGGCCGACCGACGTACTGGTCGCGGCCTGCATCGGAGCCTTTCTGCCTCTGGCGATAAACGTAGTGCTTGAGCTGCGTCACCCCTGACGCTGCGCTCCAGCGGGCGCCCTCATCGGGCTGGCCGCAGCTTCCTGGTGGGCCGCTCTGGCCCTTGACCACTTGCGCGCCCAACCCGCCAACCCGGCGTTGCTCGAAATCCCCGGCTATGTGCGCTGGCGAACGGAATTCCCCGACAATTCCGCATATCTTGAATTGATCGTGACGATAAAAACATCGTGTCACGCCCCATCAGGAGACTAGTCATGCGTACCACACCTTTGCTTTTCGGCATCCTTGCCACCGCATTATGCTCGGCCGGAGTTGTCACCGCGCAAGCGGCCAATGGCCATTATTACGACCCTTCCAATGCCGCCAGCTCGACAGGAAAGACGATCGGTCACAAGTTATACCGGACGATCGGCTGCCCTAGCCGGGAGCTTCTCGGCACCCCTTGCCTGGTGCCTGCCCCCGTAGCCGCCGCGCCTGCCCCCGTAGCCGCCGCGCCTGCCCCCGTAGCCGCCGCGCCTGCCCCCGTAGCGGCGGTTTCAGTCGCGGCTCCTGTAGTGGTTGCCATACCGGTCCAGGAGGCGATTCCTGTCGTGGCACCGAAGAAACTGGTGCTGGTGGGCGTCAACTTCGAGTTCGACAAATCCACCTTGCGTCAGGAAGACATCTCCATTCTCGACAAGGATGCCGCTTCCTTTATCAAGGGGCGTGGCAATGCGCCCGTGGAAGTGGCCGGCCACACCGATAACCGGGGCAGTGACGAGTACAACATGATCTTGTCCCAGCAGCGCGCCGAAACCGTGCGTGACTATCTGATCGCCCAGGGCGTCTCTGGCGATCGCCTGACCGCCAGGGGCTACGGCGAAGAGCAGCCGATTGCCGACAACATCACGGATGAAGGCCGCCTAAGCAACCGTCGGGTCGAACTGGTCCCGCTGAATTAACCAAGCTGACAGCCAGATGAAAGACGGGGACTTCGGTTCCCGTTTGTGTAGTTGGGGAAGCATGTGGACGGGAATGGCCCGGGCTCGGTTTGGAGGGCTGTTGCCAACACGGCGGCCGAGCGCAGATTGACCCCCGTGGGGGCGCCGGTAGAATCACCGCGAGGGGGATCAAGCCAATGCCTAAATCAATCAGAAATATCAGCCTTGCCATCGGCGCCCTCATCGGACTGCTCGTCCTCGTCGCGGTCGCACTGCGCCTGTTCCTGGATGTCGACGCCTACAAGCCCCGGTTCGAGGCCGCCGCCACACGGGTTTTGGGGCTGGAAGTCAGGGTCGGCGGCCGTTTGGGGGTCGGCTTCTTCCCCGGCTTGCTGGTCACGCTGGAGGACGTGCACCTGCGCAACCGAGGTGCGGACATCGCGGCCGCACGGCAGGTCAGGCTTGGCATCGATTTCCTGCCCCTGCTCAAGAACGAAGTCCGGGTCGGGATGATCGCCCTGGAACAGCCAAATATCCACATCGATAGAGACCGGGAAGGCAAGTTCAACTACCAGACACCGGAAGCAGCCGGAGGCGCATTGCCCGCCCTGACCCTGGCCAACGCCTCCCTTTCGGACGCCACCCTGATCTATACGGACGCACGATCCGGGGCAGGATTCGAGCTCGGGCACTGCCGCCTGGAGGTGAGCGACCTGCGGCTGTCCGAGCGGGTACGCCCGAGCACCATGAAGGACCTTTCCCTCGCCGCCGAACTTGCCTGCGGGGAGGTCCGGACCCATGACTACACCGCCTCCGATCTGAAGATTTCAGTCACCGGCAAGAACGGCGTCTTCGACCTCAAGCCGGCCACCATGAGCCTGTTCGGCGGCCAGGGTTCCGGGGCCATCCGGGCGGACTTTGCCGGCGATGTCCCCCTGTATCAGGTCCGTTATGCCATTTCGCAGTTCCGCATCGAGGCACTACTCAAGCCCCAGGCACCGGAAAAAGCGGTGGAAGGCGCCATGGACTTTGCCGCGCAGTGGTCGATGCGGGGCAAGACCATGAACGAGCTGAGGCGGAGCGTACAGGGGCAGACCACGCTGCGGGGCAAGAACCTAACCCTCAATGGCCGCGATCTCGATCAGGAGTTCGCCCGGTTCGAGTCCAGTCAGAACTTCAGCCTCGTCGACGTGGGTGCCGTCATCTTCACCGGCCCCTTCGGCCTGGTGGTCACCAAGGGCTACGACTTCGGCCGCATCTTTCAAGGCAGGGGTGGACACAGCGAGATCCGGACCCTGATCTCCGCCTGGAAGGTCGACCATGGCGTGGCGCAGGCCCAGGACGTGGCCATGGCGACGAAGGCGAACCGGGTCGCCCTCCAGGGCAGCCTCGATCTGGTCAACGAGCGCTTCGACGACGTGACCATGGCGTTGGTCGACGCCAAGGGCTGCGCCAAGGTGCGGCAAAAGATCACTGGCAGCTTCCAGAAGCCGGTGGTGGAGAAGCCGAGCACCCTCAGGTCCCTCTCCGGGCCGGTGCTCAAGTTGCTGAAAAAGGTGGAGAACCTGTTTCCCGGCGGAGACTGTGACGTGTTCTACGCCGGATCGGTGGCGGCGCCAAGATAGGTCTTCGGCACCGGCGATCCGGCAACCCGCGGATTGCCACGCAGGGGGCGGCTCAGAACTGCACTCTCAGCAGGGTGTATCGTTGCGGCAAGCTTACCTGGCTGTCCTTCACATCGACGATCATCTGGTTGACGCCGGCAAACGAGACATCTGCGTCCCACAGCTTGGCCCACGCGCCGTTGCCGTA
Source organism: Hydrogenophilaceae bacterium (assembly GCA_041650095.1). Classification (GTDB taxonomy): domain Bacteria; phylum Pseudomonadota; class Gammaproteobacteria; order Burkholderiales; family Thiobacillaceae; genus Parasulfuritortus. The sequence continues at coordinate 2,902 of JBAZLW010000240.1, forward strand.
AATGGTCACCAGGAGCCCGGCACGACCGATGACCCAGCTTCCTGTGAGGCCCAGCTTCGTCCGCGGATCGACCATGAAGAAATTGCCGTCGGGTGAGAAGTAGATTCGGAGCCCGATGTCTTTCTGCGCCGGTGCCTGCTGCACCACCCAGGGACCGAACATCCTGGGATCGGCCGAGGCCGCCGTCGCCGGACCGGAAAGAACCCCCATGAACGCGAGCAGGCAGAGACCGGAAAAGAACCGGGAGAACGTGGCAGTAAAGAACGTGCTCAAGACATCTACTCCTTAACGATACTTGGGCGGTATCCATAACGGTATGACGTCGACCGCCATTCAACGCCTTGTCGCCACGCCGGGGCAAACCACAGGCGGGGGATGGAGCGGCAAGCTTGGGACAAATCCTGGTGCCTGTCTGGGCGGTAGCGTACAAAGCCAGGCCTTCTGGTATCTGCGGCAAGCAAGCATGGGAGCAACCCTCATCGATACCATCCAGCCACCACACTGATAACCCGCAAGCCAAGTCTCTGGTCATCCCAGGTTCGTGGCTGGCGGTTTCGCCTGGCTACGTTCGTTACCGTACAGACCATTTCCACAAGCCCGGATAGCCTGCCAATTGTGAATATGTGGAGTCAGGGCAGCTTTGGTCGGCCGCCATCGACATCCAATCGTCAGTGAACTGGAGAGCAATCATGGGTAAACGACTTTTGCTACTGAGTATGCTTTTGTGCGCCATGGCCCCGGCCATGGCCCCGGCCGAGGTGAGCATCGGCATCGGGTTTCCCAACGTGAGCATCGGGATCAACCTGCCCTTCTATCCGGACCTCGAACCCGTCCCCGGCTACCCGGTCTACTACGCGCCACGGCTGGATTCGAACTATTTCTTCTACGATGGCATGTACTGGGTCTACCAGGAGGACGACTGGTATGCGAGTTCCTGGTACAACGGCCCATGGGCGCGGGTTGACCGGGAGGCCGTGCCGCTGTTCGTACTGCGTGTCCCCGTGCGCTATTACCGGCGACCGCCCGCGTATTTCCGTGCCTGGCAGATGGATGCACCGCCCCGCTGGGGAGACCATTGGGGTCGTGGCTGGGCGCAGCACCATAGTGGATGGGACCGCTGGGATCGCCGCTCGGCACCCGTGGCCGCACCGCTGCCTTTCTATCAGCGCCAATATTCCGGAACCCGGTATCCCAGCGGGCCGCCGCAGCAGCAGAGACTGCATAACCAGAACTACCGTTACCAGCCGCAGGATCCCGTAGTGCGTCAGCGTTATCAGGGGCAACGAGGGCAAGCTGCGCCCGCCTCTCCGCAGCGCGAAACACCGCGTTCCCGGCAGGAGAGGAATGCCGGGCCGCAGGATGGCCAGCGTGGCAACCCGTACCTGCCACAGCAGCGCGCGCCTGGCGCACCCCATGCCCAATCACCGCAATATCGTGGCAAGGACATGCCGCGGCCGCCACCGGCTCAAGCCCAACCGCAAAGGAGTGGACCGCCCGTCCAGCCGCAAAGCGAGCCGCGCCAGCAAG
>JBAZLW010000241.1:0-4409 GCA_041650095.1 Hydrogenophilaceae bacterium
TCCTGGTCGCCGTCCTCGACGGTGTATTCCAGCCCGGCCAGGCCGCGCACCGTGGCTTCTACCCCGGCCGGCGCCTTCCAGACCCCGCGGGTGCCGTCGGTGCGCGCCCAGACGCCGGCGGCGAAGGACGACGGCGCCACGGTCAGGGTTGTCGTCGCATTGGGATTGCTGTCGCGGTTGTAGAACGGGTTGGCGACCTTGACCCAGGGATAGTAGAGCGCGCTGTAGGTGGAGGTGGGCAGGCCCAGGTCGCTGACCTTGGAGGCCTGGTCGAGTTCGTGGCCGGGCGGCGGATCGACCAGCAACATGCGGCTGGCGGTGGCTTCACAGTGAGCCAGGGCGGCGTCGATGATGGGGTTGCCACTGCCGTTCTCGGGCATGTACTGGCCGGGTAGCAACACGATGTTCACATCGCGTACCTTCTTCAGTTTGGCGAAGTAGCCGTTGTAGTCGTCCAGGCCGGGATTGGCGCCGTCGTCGCCCAGGGTCAGAGCTTCGAATACCGGTACCGCTACGGTGCCCATGGAGGCCGGCACCACGTCTTCGGTGCCGTGCTTTTCGGTGCCTCCGGCCGTCTTGCCGAGCTTCAGTGCGCTGGCCAGGGCGCCCGGCCGCACCACGATGGAGGACGCAGCGGTCTTCTTGCCGGAGGTCAGGGTCAGTTTGTTGGCGGCGAAGCCGCAGGTGAAGCCGACATAGTTGGCACTCAGCAGCAAGACCTGCTTCTCGATCTCGGCTGCCACCTTGGTGCCGTCATAGCTGCCGCCGGCGGGCGCGCCCAGGGTAATGGTCTTGGCGCCCAAGTTGTCGATATTGAGGGTCAGGGTCGTGCCCTCGACCACCCCGGCCCAGGCTATCCCGGCGAGGTCGCCGGAAACGCTGGTGGCCTTCTTGTACAAGGCGTCGAGGCCGGCGGGCAGGGCGACCGTGATGTATTTCGAGCTGCCCTTGACCACGGTGAGGGCATAGGCGGCATCGGAGTCGTCCATCGACAGGCCGCTGAAGACCTCCGCCAGTTCGCCGTCCTTGCGCACCTGCAGCTTGAAGCGGTAGCCGTCGGCCTCCGCCAGGGCGTTGACGCTCAGGCCGTTGCCCCAGGTGCCGCCACTGTTGGCGCTGACCGCCAGGACCTGGGTCGCGACCGCGGCACCGCGACCGAACAGCTTGGTGGCCGGCAGGCGGGCCGGTTGGGCGCCATGGGCCAGGCGGGCGATGTAGGCATCGCGGCCGCCATTGAGGAAGAAGTAGAAGGCGGCCAGGCTCAGGTGGTCGGTCTCGGAGTGGATGCCACCAAAGGCGGCCTTGTATTCGTCCCAGCTATGTACCAGCACCGGTTCGCCGATCGGACCTTCGGTGGTCTGGCCGACCAGCGCGGCCACCGAGGTGGACACGCCCTCGATGGGCTTGGCGCCGCTGGGGATTTCTTCGACATAGACGCCGGGGTGCAGATAGCTGGGCATGCTGGATCTCCTTGGAAAGGGTTGGACCGGTTGCTGCTTACTGGAATGTCGATACGGTGGTGCGGGTGCCGCTGAGGCAAAGCGGGTTGTTGTCGGCGAAGACGGCCCCAGCAGGGCCGCCTTCACGTTTCATCGTGGTATTGGGCTGGAGTCGGGTTCTGCCTATGGGGCGGATAGGGGCGTTCTGGCTGTGGACGGTGTAGGCTGAACCCGCCAGCAGGCACATCGGGGGTGTTGCGATGATGGAAGCAATGCCATGTTTCATCGTCCTCTCCTCTCCTGCCATGATTGACTTGGCGGCAAAGCCCTCGTCAAGTGCGCCGGATGTACCAACGCTGCAACACAGGTTGTTTTTTTCTAGTACATGTAAGCTAGTTGATGGGTTGGTCAGCGTCAAGAAAGGGAAACTACTCGGTTAATGGTCTTAGAGTGGTCGGCTGGAGCCGTGTTTTCGGTCATTCACCGCCTGTTTCCTGCCGTCCCGGGTTTCGACCGGCAGCCAGGGAATGTGTAAAGTGCTCACTGTCTTGGCCATGACAGTTTCATTGCCTGTATGGTCGCCGAGTGGTGACTGCAATGATGTTGTCCACAAACGAGGGGCACGGGGAATGCGCGTTATGGTTCGTGATTCCGCCCTGGGGGATCGTCATCCGACCACAGGCCGCCGGCTGGCGGGAATATAGATATGGGATTGTTCGGCAAACTGCTGGGACTGGAACGCATCGTCGACTGTCCGGATCTGTCGGCCGCCGTCGAACGCGCGGTCGACCTGGTCGAGCCGAGACTGAAGCAGGCCGGCGGTTATCCGGAGCGCTATCGCAGGGCCGTGGCGCGTGCACTGGGGTATGCGCGCAAACTAGCCGGACAGGTGCCTGGCCCGGTCCATGTCAGCCGGGAAACCTACGTCAGCGATCCGCTGGTGCATGCCCTGTTTGCCTCGCCGGATGAAGTGCATGCGGCGCTCTGCGTCAGTCAGTCCATGCGCGATTTCCGCCGCGACCATCCCGACGCCGGCGAAGTCTACGCACTGCTCTGCATGCGACGCGGCACCAAGGCCATGCTGGGTATCGAGATGGACGGCGAAATCCTCCGCCGCGACGTGCCCCAGCAGGCGGTGTACTTTACCGACCACACCCTGGCCGATCCCGGGCTGACCGAGGCTGAGGCGCGGGAACGCATCGCACAGGGTTTTTTCGACAGCCTAGTGCATCACGTGCGTTTGCGGGTAGAGGCCAGGAAGCAGGATAAGGCGAAGCTGGAGCAGGAACGGGACGAGGTGCTGGCACGTCTGCATGGAGCCGAACCGGGCCGGCGCGGGGAACTCGAGACCCGCCTGCAACGCATCCTGCACCGCCTCGGCCAGGTCACGGAGTCGCTCGATCTGCGCCGCTACGGCAAGGATTTCGAGGCCGTGTTGCTGGTGCCGGAACGCCATCTCTATACCGAACGGGCCGAGATGGTACTGGACGGCATGGGCCTTTTGCAGGAGCCCGACGCGAGCGGCAGCACCCGGATCGAGTTCTGCGATATGGTCGGCCGCGACCGGCGTCGTTGGACTGTGGCCATGATGTACTGCGACCGGGTCCGCGACGAGGCGACCATGGGTGATCGCCTGATATTGGCGCAACGCTGGTTGGGGTTATGATTACAGGATAATGACGTCTGATTTCGCGAAGGGGATAACGATGCAGCGTATGGGGATGGTCCTGGCGGGGCTGATGCTGGGCGGCGGCGCGCAGGCCGCCGGTTTCGCGTTGATCGAACAGAACGCCAGCGGGCTGGGCAATGCCTATGCCGGCCAGGCGGCGGTGGCGGCGGATGCCAGCACGATCTTTTTCAACCCCGCCGGGTTGACGGAATTGCCGGGGCGGCAAGTTGCCGGGGCCTTGCACCTGATCAAACCCTCGGCGGAATTTTCCGGGGCAACTCCTGACGGCGGCGATGCCGGCAGTCTGGCCATGGTTCCCAGCTTCTATTACGCCATGGACTTGGCCAAGGACCTGAAATTCGGTCTGGGTGTCGGGGCACCGTTCGGCCTGAAGACCGAATACGACACGGACTGGGCTGGCCGGGCCGGAGGCATCCTGTCCGATGTCAAAACGATCAACATCAATCCGACCCTGGCCTGGCGGGTGAACGACAAGTTCTCGGTCGGTGTCGGCGTCGATTATCAGTACATCGAGGCTGAACTAACCAGGGCACCCTATCCGGTTAATCATCCCTACTACGCTTTGGTCGCAACGATGAAGGGCGACGATACGGCCTGGGGCTGGAATTTGGGTGCATTGTTCAAGATTGCTGAGGCGACTCGAATTGGAGTCTCCTATCGTTCGACGATGGACTATCGATTGACCGGCCAGGTGACCTATAACCTCGATCCCACCGTCGTACCTATTTATGCAGACGTGAAACTGCCTGATGTCGCTTCGCTCGCGCTGTTTCACCAAGTGGATGATCGTTGGTCGGTCATGGCGGACATGACTTGGACCGGCTGGAGTAGCTTCGATCGTCTGGCAGTCATGAAGTCGGACAACACCGGCTATGCGGATACACCGACTGATGAAAGCTGGAAGGACGTCTGGCGTTTTGCAGTCGGTGCGACCTACCGCCAGGACGATCAATGGAGCTGGCGTTTCGGTGTCGCCTACGACAACACGCCTGTGCCGGATGTGGCTCACCGTACTGTGCGCATCCCGGACGAGGACCGTACCTGGGTAGCCGTCGGTGGCCAATACCGGGCTTCGAAACAGGGCAAGGTCGACTTCGGTTATGCCCATCTGTTCGTCAAGGATGCTGAGCTGATTTCCCCCGTTGCAGGCACCTACGACAACGCCGTGGACATCCTGAGCGTGCAGTACACGCATACCTTCTGAGTCTGTCTTGTAGCGGGGTCACTGCCATGCCTGCTTCTTGCGATACGCTGTTCACCGCCCTGGTCCGTGCCATGCG
>JBAZLW010000242.1:0-4326 GCA_041650095.1 Hydrogenophilaceae bacterium
TGAAGAAGATCGAGGCCCTGTCCGCCATTGCCGCCGTCGTCCGCCACCACCACGAGTATTTCAACGGCAGCGGTTTTCCGAATGGCCTCAGTGGCCTCAACATCCCGCTCGGCGCCCGGATCATCGGCGCGGTCAGCGATTACGATGCCCTCAAGATCGGCCGCCTGACCGGGCAACCCCTGTCGGTCAAGCAAAGCTGGACGCGCATACTGGAAGGCCGCGGCACCCGCTACGACCCCCAGGTGGTCGACAAGCTGGCGGCCATCGCCGCCCAGGAAGGGCAATTCGAGATCGATGAAATACCCATCGCCGCCCAACATATCCAGGAAGGCATGCTGCTCACGCGTGACGTCAGCCACCCGGATGGCTATCTGTTGCTGTCGAAAAACACGCTCATGACCCGGACCCTGATCGACCAGCTGGTCACCGTGGAAAAACAGGCCGGCATCGATCTGAGGATCTTCGTTACCCGGGAGCGGGTCAAGACAGGGAATCCCTGATCTGTCGGAGCGCCCGCCGGCCCCCCACCCCGGTCGCGCTCAATCCCAGCGATCGTCCCGGACCTCCAGCCAGCCTTCATGAATCCGGGTGGGCAGGCTGGCGATCGCCTCGTAGGCGGGCGGCGCGGCGACCGCGCCGGTGCGGATGTCGAAGCGGGCGCCATGGCGCGGGCAGACGATCTGGCAGCCCTCCAGGCGGCCGCTGGCGAGTTCGCCGCCGTCGTGGCTGCAGACGTCCTCGATGGCATGGTAGTCGCCGTCCAGGTTGAAGATGACGATGCCTACGCCATCCAGATCGGCCAGCCACCGGGTGCCGGGCGGGAATTCGGCCACCGGGGCGACGCGCCGCCAGTCGGCCATCACGGCAGCCCCAGTTGCAGGCGCGCCGCCTCACTGATCCGGGTCCGGTCCCAGGGCGGCTCCCAGACCAGTTCGACCCGGGCGGCGCTGACCCCGGGCACCGCCTCGACGGCGTCTTCCACCTGGCTTGGGAAGGTCTGCGCCACCGGACAGCCGGGCGCGGTGAGGGTCATGCGGATGGCCACCCGGCCGAGCTCGTCGATGTCGAGTCCGTAGACCAGGCCCAGGTCGTAGATGTTGACCGGGATCTCGGGGTCGCGAATCCGCCGCAGGGCCTCGATCACGCGGCCGCGCAGGCCGTCCTCCGGCGGGGGTGCACGGAACAGGTCGATCAGGCTCATGGCGCGGTCTCGGGCTGCGGGCACCAGGCCACCGGGTCGTCGGTGGTGGCGGTGCCGGGCCGGTTCTCCAGGGCCGCCATCAGGGTGTGCCAGGGCAGGGTGGCGCACTTCACCCGCATCGGAAACTCCTTCACCCCGGCCAGCACCTTCAGCTTGCCGACGCCGTCGGCGGCGCCGTCCCCGGCCAGCAGGGCGTGCACCCGCTCGAACAGCCGGCCGGCCTCCTCGACCGTCTTGCCCTGGATGGCCTCGGTCATCATGGAGGCGGAGGCCATCGAGACGGCGCAACCCGCCCCCTCGAAGCCGACCTCGGCGATCACCCCGTCCGCCACCTTTAGATGCACCGTTACCTCGTCGTTGCACAGCGGGTTGAAGCCGTGGCCATGGTGGTTGCTGCCGGGCGGATTCTCCGGGTAGTGGCGCGGATGCCGGTTGTGTTCCAGGATGATCTCCTCGTACAGGCTGCGCAGCTCGTCGGTCATGGCCTGGCCTCCTGGCCGGAGCGCCGGGACAGGGCCGCCTGCAGCCCGGGCATGAGCCAGTCGTGCAGGTGGACGTCGTCGAGCAGGCCGAGCGCCTCGTTGGCAAAGCCCTCCAGGAGCAGTTGCCGCGCCGCCGCCTCGTCGAGGCCGCGGCTGCGCAGGTAGAACAGGGCATCCTGATCCGGCTGGCCGACACTGGCACCGTGACCGCACTTCACGTCGTCGGCGTAGATCTCCAGGCGCGGCATGGCGTCGATCTCGGCCTGGCGGGACAGCAGCAGGCCCTTGCAGTCCTGCCTGGCGTCGGTCAGGTGGGCGCCGTGCTCGACCACCACGTGGCCGTCGAAGATGGCGCGCGCGCGGTCGTCGGCCAGGCCGCGGTAGGTCACGCGGCTCTGGCTGCGCGGGGCGCGGTGGTTGACCCGCAGGTGCAGGTCGGCGTGGCGGTTGCCGTCGGCCAGGTCGACGGCATCGATGCGGATGCCGGCGTCCGCGCCGTCCAGCGTGGCGATAATGTCGTGACGGGCCAGCAGGCCACCCAGACCGATGTGCAGGGCGTGGTATTCGCTGTTGCGGCCGAGGCGGACGGCGGTCAGGCTGGTGTGGGTGGCGGCCGGGCCTTCCGCCACGACCATGATGTGGTCGAGCCGCGCGCCCTCTGCCAGGACGATTTCGCTGACCGCGTTCTGCCAGTAAGGCTGGTCGGTCTGGCCCAGGTAGTGTTCCACCAGCACGGCCTCGGCGCCGCTTTCCACGACGGCCAGGGTGCGCGGGTGCAGCAGGGCCTCCGCCCCGGCCGCGCCGTAGACCGCGAAGATGGGCATGCCCAGGCGTTCGCCCGCGGGCACGTAGACGCGTGCCCCGTCCTGCCAGAGGGCCAGGTTGAGATCGGCCAGGGCGCCGTTGCCGGCGACCCGGCCCAGGTTCTCGTGCACGATCTGGGTATCGCCCCATTGGCGCAGGGTGCCGGCGAACTGGTTGCTGAGGTAGGTGCCGTGGCAGGCTAGCTGGCCGTTCTGGAACAGCAGCACGTGGCCCGGGTAGGCGGTGACGTCCGGGCAGACCGCCTGGCTGGTCTCGGCCTCCGGCGGGTGCAGGGTCGCCTGCTCAAGGCGGTCGAGCGAGGTGTATCTCCAGGCCTCCTGGCGGCGGTCGGGCAGGCCGGCGGCAAGGAAGCGGTCGAGCGCCTCGTGACGGACATCGGCCAGCCAGCCCGGAGCCGCGATGTGCTTGAGTGCGTCGGTGTACAGGCTGGCGTTCATAGGTAGTCCTCCTCGAATCCGTCTCCTGCGTGCAGCCAGCCGTAGCCCTTGTGTTCCAGTTCCAGGGCCAGGCCCGGGTCGCCGGAACGGACAATGCGGCCGTCGGCCAGGACATGGACCCGGTCGGGGACAATGTGGTCGAGCAGGCGCTGGTAATGGGTCACCAGGACGATGGCCCGGTCGGGGCTGCGCATGGCGTTGACGCCGCGGGCGACCACCTGCAGGGCGTCGATGTCGAGACCGGAGTCGGTCTCGTCCAGGATGGCCAGACGCGGTTCCAGCACCAGCATCTGGAGGATCTCGTTGCGTTTCTTCTCGCCGCCGGAGAAGCCCTCGTTGAGCGAGCGGTAGAGAAAGCCGTCGTCCATTTCGAGCAAAGCCAGCTTGGCCTTGACCTGCTCCAGGAAATCGAAGGCATCCACCTCGGCCTCGCCGCGGGCACGATGCTGGCTGTTCAGGGCCGTGCGCAGGAATTGAGCGTTGGCCACGCCGGGGATCTCCAGGGGGTACTGGAAGGCCAGGAAGATCCCGGCCCGGGCGCGTGCCTCGGGCGTGAGCAGGAACAGGTCCCGGTCCAGATAGCGCACGCTGCCCTGGCTGACCTCGTAGCCGGCCCGGCCGGCCAGGACCTGGGCCAGGGTGCTCTTGCCGGAGCCGTTCGGGCCCATGATGGCATGCACCTCGCCGGGCCTGACCTCGAGGTCGATGCCCTTGAGGATGGCCTTGCCATCCACCGATACATGCAGATTGCGGATTTGCAGCATGATTGGCTCCTCTCTCAGCCCACGGCGCCTTCCAGGCTCACGGCCAGGAGCTTCTGGGCCTCCACCGCGAATTCCATGGGCAGTTCCTTGAAGACTTCCTTGCAGAAGCCGTTGACGATCAGGTTCACCGCGTCCTCCTCGCTCAGGCCGCGGCTGCGCAGGTAGAACAGCTGGTCTTCGCCGATGCGGCTGGTGGTGGCCTCGTGTTCAACCGTCGCGCTCGGGTTCTTCACCTCGATATAGGGGAAGGTGTGGGCGGCGCAGTCCGGCCCCATCAGCAGCGAGTCGCACTGGCTGTGGTTGCGCGCGCCCTCCGCGCCCTTGAGCATCTTGACCAGGCCGCGGTAGGTATTGCGGCCGCGGCCGGCGGAGATGCCTTTCGAAACGATGGTGCTGCGGCTGTTGCGGCCGATGTGGATCATCTTGGTGCCGGTATCGGCCTGCTGGCGGTTGTTGGTCAGCGCCACCGAGTAGAACTCGCCGACCGAGTCGTCGCCGCGCAGTATGCAGCTCGGGTACTTCCAGGTGATCGCCGAGCCGGTCTCGACCTGGGTCCAGGAGATGTGCGAGTCGTCGCCCCGGCAGTCGCCGCGCTTGGTGACGAAGTTGTAGATGCC
>JBAZLW010000243.1:0-4319 GCA_041650095.1 Hydrogenophilaceae bacterium
GAAGGCTATGGCCTCAGCAACAACCCCAAGGTATCCGGCCCGCCCCGCTACGCGGATTCCGCCTTCAGTCTGCCGGCGGAAGGCAGCCGCATCGAAGTCAGGCTGGCGTACTGATACGCCCCCCCCACAGAACGAAAGGAAATGCCATGTCAGACCTCAACAACTCCCCGGTCATGCCCCGTCTCAACGAACCCGCCCCCAACTTCGAGGCCAAGACCACCCACGGCGTGAAGAAGCTGGCCGACTACAAGGGCAAATGGCTGGTGCTGTTCTCCCACCCGGCCGACTTCACCCCGGTCTGCACCACCGAATTCATGGCCTTCGCCAAGCACCATCCCGAGTTCCAGAAGCTCAACTGCGACCTGATTGGCCTGTCCATCGACAGCTACTACGCCCACGTCGCCTGGGTGCGCAACATCAAGGAGAAGTTCGGCATCGAGATCCCGTTCCCGATCATCGAGGACCTGTCGATGAAGGTCGCCAAGGACTATGGCATGATCATGCCGGGCGCCTCCGACACCTCGGCGGTACGCGCCACCTTCATCATCGACCCCACTGGCATCCTGCGCGCCATGGTCTACTACCCGATGAGCAACGGCCGCTCGATCCCCGAGTTCGTCCGCCTGGTCGCCGCCATGCAGACCTCGGATGCCAACAAGGTGGCCACTCCGGAAGGCTGGCAGCCGGGCGACAAGGTGATCGTGCCGCCGCCCCAGGACGTGAACGCCGCCGAGGCGCGCCTGAGCGAAGGCCATGAGTGCGTCGACTGGTATTTCTGCAAGAAGAGCCTCTGACCCACCAGGCCCACCTCACCCGAGGTGGGCCTTTTTTCCGCTTGGGACCTTGAAGCCATGACCATTCCGTTATCCCTCCGTTCCCTGAGCGTCCTGGCGCTGGTCGAGGGCACCTCGCTGGTCGCCCTGATTGGCATCGCCATGCCGCTCAAATATTACGCCGGCCTGCCCGAGGCCGTCCGCCTGGTCGGCCTGGCGCACGGCTCGCTGTTTCTGTCCGCCACCGCCACCCTGGCGGTGGCGCTCGCGCGCGGCCATCTGCCGGCGGCCAAGGGCATGGCCGTGTTTGCCGCATCGCTGATCCCATTCGCCGGCCTGTGGTCGCACCGGATGCTGGCGCGCCGCATCGAGTCGCGTTCCCGCGCGGCATGAGCATCGCCGTCGCCAGGCAGCGGACTTAGAATTCCAGCCAGACCCACACGAGAGGACCCCATGAGCACAGAAAGTGCACGCCTGAAAAACTTCCCCATCTCCTGGTTCGCCATGGTCATGGGCCTGGCCGGCTTCACCATCGCCTGGAGCCGGGCCGAGGACATCTTCGGCCTCGGCTTTGCCCTCAGCCCGGTCCTGCTGGCCCTGACCGCGGGGGTGTTCGTGGCCCTGGCCGGGCTGTTCGCGGCCAAGGCCATGAAATACCCGCAAGAGGTCCTGGCCGAGTTCCAGCACCCGGTCAAGCTGTCCTTCGTGCCGACCTTCTCGATCGGCCTGCTGCTCCTGTCCATCGCCTGCCTGCACAGCCTGCCCGGCCTGTCGTTCTGGCTCTGGAGCGCGGGCGCCGCCCTGCACCTGGCGATCACCCTGTATGTCCTGTCGTCCTGGGTCCACCACAGCAAGTACGAGATCGGCCACCTCAACCCGGCCTGGTTCATCCCGGTGGTGGGCAACATCCTGGTACCCATCGCCGGCGTACACCATGCCCCGGTCGACCTCTCCTGGTTCTTCTTCAGCCTGGGCCTGTTCTTCTGGCCCATCCTCACCGCCATCCTGTTCTACCGGCTGATCTTCCACGCCAGCCTGCCGGAACGCTTCATGCCCACCTTGTTCATCTTCATCGCGCCGCCGGCGGTGGGCTTCATCTCCTGGTACAACCTGGTAGGCGAGATCGACGCCTTCGGCCGCGTGCTGTACTTCGTCGGCCTGTTCTTCGCCCTGCTGCTCCTGGTCCAGGCCAGCTACTTCACCCGCCTGAAGTTCTTCCTGTCCTGGTGGGCCTATTCCTTCCCCATCGCCGCCATCACCATCGCCAGCCTGGTCATGTACAAGGCCACCGGCGTCGCGGTTTACGCCTGGATCGCCGGCCTCCTGCTGGCCCTGCTGACCGCCGTGATCGCCATGCTCCTGGCCCGCACCGGCCAGGCCGTGCTGCGCCGGGAGATCTGCGTGGAAGGCCACTGACCGGCATGGACCTCACCTTCGGCCCGGTGCCCTCGCGCCGGCTGGGCCGCAGCCTGGGCATCAACAACATCCCGGCCAAGCATTGCAGCTACTCATGCCTCTATTGCCAGGTGGGCACCACGCATGGCCAGGAAATTGCGCCCAGGCCGTTTCATGCCCCGGCCGAGATCCGGCGCCAGGTCGCGCACCGGCTGGCGGCCATCGGCCGGCAGGGCGAAAGGGTGGACTACCTGACCTTCGTGCCGGATGGGGAGCCCACCCTGGACGCGAATCTGGGCGCCGCCATCGACGGCCTGCGCGACCTGGGTCCGCGCATCGCGGTGATCTCCAACGCCTCCCTGATCTGGCGGCCGGAGGTGCGCGCCGCCCTGGCATGCGCCGACTGGGTCAGCCTCAAGGTCGACAGCGTCGGCGAGGCCGCCTGGCGGGCCATCAACCGGCCCCACCGGGATCTGCGCCTGGCCGCCATACTGGACGGCATCCGCAGCTTCGTTCAGGCGTTCTCCGGCACGCTGGTGAGCGAGACCATGCTGGTGGCGGGCGTCAACGACGGCGAGGCCGACATGGACGCCCTGGGCCGCTACTTGGCCGCGGCCGGCATCCGGCGCGCCTACTTGGCCATCCCCCACCGCCCCCCTGCCGTCGCCGGCGTGCGCGGTCCGGACGAGGCCGGCCTGACCCGCGCCTACCACACGCTGTCGCGCCATGGCCCGGAGGTGGAACTGCTCACCGGCTACGAGGGCGATGCCTTCACCCTGGCCGGCGCACTGGCAAATGAACTGCTGGCCATCACCGCCGTGCACCCGCTCCGGCAATCCGCCCTGGACGCGCTGCTGGCCAAGGCCGGCGCGGACATGGCCGTGGTGGACAGGCTGCTGGAGAATGGCCGCCTGAAGCGGGTCCGCCATGGCGGCGAGACCTATTACGCGCGCCGGCTGCCCGGGGCCGACGGCGTCTAGTTGAGCTGGATGCGTACCCCGAACGGCACCGGTGCCTTGCCCTTGATCAGCCAGACCACCGGGAAGCGCGGCTCCAGGTCCGGGAAGCGGCCCTCGGCATCGGTGAAGTAGACCAGCAGGTCGGGATCGACACGGTCGTCGTCCAGCCAGTCAAACACCGGCCGGAAGTCGGTGCCGCCTCCGCCCAGGATGCCGTCCGGCAGGTCGAGCGTCTGCCACATCGCGAAGCGCCAGGGCCCGCCTGCGGCCAGCTTGTCGTCGCAGGCGTGCAGGGTGACCTCGGCGCGCACCTGGGCCTTGAGGGCGTCGATCTCGGCCAGGAATTCGCGCAGTTCGTCGTCGCCGATCGAACCGCTGGTGTCCAGCGCCACCGCGACCCGCACGCTCTGGCTGTACAGGCGCGGCATCATCGCCTCGCCCTCGCGCCGCGAGGTGCGCTGGAAACTGTAGTCGTCGCGCGCCGCATTCATCATGTAGCGCGCCAGTAGGGCCCGCCAGGGCAGCTTGGGGGCGAGCAGGTGGTCGACCAGGCGCATCATCGAGCTGGACAGCTTGCCGGCCTGGCGGGCGGCCTGGGCGGCGGCGGCCAGGCGACCCTGCCATTGCTCGTCGAGCTGATCCGGGTCCATGGGTGGGGGCGGCGGCGCGGCCTGCTCGCCGGCCTCGCTGCGTTCGGACTGTTCCGAGTCGGTCGGTTCCGACTCGCCGCCGTCCTCGCTCTGCTCGCCCTCGCCGTCCTGGCCGGCTTCGTCATCCTCCGGCTCGCCCTCGCCGCCCTGGCCGCTGCCGGAGTCGTCGAACAGGTGCTGATCCATGGTCTCTTCCGGCGGGTCCTCGTGCAGGACCGGATAGATCTCCTCCGCCGTGAGGCCGCGATAGGTCGCGTTCATCAGGGCGTTGTCCGGCCCAGCCATGCGCTCGTCGTCCAGGATCATGTTGACCGCGTAGTCGCAGGCCACGTCCCAGCGGTGCTTCTGGCGGTGGTTGCGGCGGTTGAAGTGGGACAGGGCGCAGTGCATGGCCTCGTGGGCCAGCACGAACTGGGTCTGCTCCAGGGTCAGGCGGGCGACGTAGTCCGGGTTGTAATAGAAATTCCGGGCATCGGTGGCCGTGGTCTGGCACCACTTCGGATCGGCCGCCTTGAGCGGCAGGTGCATCACCAGAGAGCCGA
>JBAZLW010000244.1:0-4299 GCA_041650095.1 Hydrogenophilaceae bacterium
GGTTCATAGAAGCCTGGCAGGTCGCGGGCGTAGGTATTGTCGAAAGGGATGGCGGGGTTTGGCATTGGCAGGTTTACAGTTCAGGGATGCACGTGGCTAACAGGAAGGGAGTTTGGGCCGAACGCGAGGAAAATCCACCCCGCTAGCACAAGGGGGAACGCTGGCCGATCCGTTTTGCCCGCGAAGGCGGCATCCAATTGCCTATATCTGGGTTCCCTTGCACCATGCCAGACATGGGTGCCGGAATTTAAAATAATGTAAGCAGACAAGAGGGAGAATAGCTTGTTGCCTACCCGCTTAATCGTTTGGATATCATTCTCGTATTCTGGTCGGTCGTGCCCGCTGGTTTTGATGTCGACAAGTACAAGGCTTGCGAGACGATCAGAAAGAAGGTTGCTGTTGCGGCGAAGAAAAACATCAAGCCGACTGCGACCATGCTGACCGCGGCTGGTGTCACCAGCCTGCCGTCATCGGGATCAAAGTCAATTCCAGGTGGTGTCTCAAGCGGCTAGCCGCACTCGAAGTGCTCCGGCACCTCTGGCTCCTGAAGAGGTCGGGCAGCCACAAACTGTGGGTCTTGTCCTTGCCCGACAGCTATTTGGATTGGCCTGAAGCTGACCTTGCCGGCAAGAATTATGATGACATCGGCACTCGGTTGAACGATGGGCACTCGCACTTCAGTATCGACGATCGCAAGTATCTGTCCCGGGCAGCGCAGCACGGGCTCCATTGGGGGCACAAGGCTCTAGTGGTCTCCGCCAGTCCTGACACGAAAAAACACATGAAAATCTTGCGGCGCTGGTTTGCCGATGAATCGCGGCGTGCCCGCCAGGGCAAACACCAACGCCTTTGTATTCGGCAGCGAGAGAATCGACGTCATCTATGTCGAGGCTGACTTTTTCAGCGATCGGGACATGTTCAAGGATCTAAAGAATTGGACGCGCATCGTCGTGCACGAATTGAGCCATCGCATGGTCAAGACCGAAGATTTCCGTTATCGCCACCATGGCGCCGGTCTTAAGCCGGATGCCGCAGATGCCAACTTCAGTGCGGCAAAGGGCTGGCCAACGCTGACAGCTGTGCCATGTTCTGCATGGACTGTGCGGGTCTGATGGCCGACAGCGACTACGTAAAGGTAAGTGCATGGCCTGGATACTGTTGGCTCAAGGCCAATCATTCGTGACGGCAGGTATCGCTCCGGCATGCCGAGCGTAATTCCCTCCGGCCGAGTGCATTGTCAATAGGAGATACCCATGATGTTCGAAACTTCAGACGACCGCCTGCCTGCGCCCGACGTCCCCCCCGTCGTACGTGATGGGGTGCGATATACGCAGGCGGAAGATGGGCGCGACGTCGGCCTTGACCAGGTCGGTGGCGTCTTGGTTGCCTCTGATGCTGACAACGGGAAGCAGCTATGGGCTTTCGCTGTCTATGAGAATCGGATTGATCCCAAGCAGGAGGCGGATGCACAATGGATTTTCTTCACTTCAATGGCTTTCGACCCCGACGGCCGCCTGCGGATCGTCAACGAAGCGGGCAAAACATTTCTTGTGGACGTCAAGACCCATAAGATCGTGCCGGTGCCCTGAATTTGGTTCGTCCGCAACATGGGTAGCCCAAAGGCAGCCTTAGTACATTCTTGTCCAGACGCTCGGTAAAAGTGGTTTGTAATGAACAAATTCCACCGACTCAACGGGTAGTCAGGTAATCCCCCCTACCCAAACCATGGCTTTCGCCAATTTCCAATCGACACCGAGGTAGCCGGTCCGAAATGCGTCTTCTATGAAACGAGCGTTGTATTTTTCCTCCAGGGAACAGAGCAAGTCGCCGATCTCATCGTGGATGACTTTGTCATAAGCGTCCCAGGCACCGTTCCGGATACCGTCATCCACGGTATTTTTCCAATTCTGACTTAGTGACGCGTTTCTTCCCTGCTGGTATGCGCTGTAAGGTGCCCCCCCGCTCAAGGCGGCCGGCTTCAACCGGCCGCCGCGATACCGATCAGCCGGCCGGGTTTTCCACCAGGTCGGCCACGACGCGGGTACGAAGATCCAGGATGCCGATTTCGGTACCGACGATGACCCGGATAAAGCCCTGAGGCAGCGGCGACAGGCGGGCTTCGAGATCACTCGGCAGAGAGCGCCAGGTGTATCCGAACGGATAGGCTTCGCCCCGGCGCAGTTTCGTGATCCGGCCGACCGTGAGGCCGAGTTGATGCCCCTGCTTGTAGTATTCGCGGATGGCAGCGATATCGCGCTCGCTCAAGACTGCGGCGACGTCATTCTGCTGGTCACCACGCACCTTCACCTTGCGGTCGCGGGTCTGCGCTTCGCGGCCGCGAGCCTGTTCTTCGCGTTCATAGGCCTGCTGCGCCTTGCGTTCATAGGCCAGCTGCGCCTCACGACGGGCCTGCCGCGCCTCGCGGTCGCGGGCCAACTGTGCCTCACGGTCACGTGCCAGGGATGCCTCTCTGGCACGGGTCTGCACCCCGTTGTCGCGTGCCTGCGCTTCGCTGTCGTGGGGCGGCGGGGTTTGGCAGCCGGCCAGGGGAACCAGAAGCGCGCCCAGCAGGCAGATAGACAGTATTTTGGGTTTAATCATTGCTGTTTCCTTTACTCATGAATGCTGGATTTCACGGTGGCCTTCACCCCGGCCACCATTGGTACCGGCAAAGAGGTCAATGCAGACGGTGCCCAGTTGGGCCGACGTGAAGCCTTTCTGCTTGAGAACCTGAAGGCACGTGGCAAATATAATAAAAACATAATTAAAGATATGTATATATATAAATCGATAAATATGCGCAAGAAGTGATCCGGGTGCTGAGTTGCCGTTGTTGGGGCTGGCTGAGCGCTTGGGAGGACGGCACAAGCGGCACCGTGCATTGAACGCGAGACGAGCAATGCGGATAAGGCACCTTCATCCTGATCGAATGTCTGCTTTCCCATTTCCCCAAAAAAAAACGGGCTGCACACGCAGCCCGTTTTTCTGTCCAGTCTATTCAGGGGTCATACCTTCCGATACACCTCCGCCCCCTGCTTCACGAACTCCACCGACTTCGTTTCCATGCCCTTCTCCAGGGCCTCGTTCTCGCTGATGCCCTGTTTGGCGGCGAAGTCGCGTACGTCCTGGGTGATCTTCATGGAGCAGAAGTGCGGCCCGCACATGGAGCAGAAGTGGGCGACCTTGGCGGATTCCTTGGGCAGGGTCTCGTCGTGGAAGGACTTGGCCTTGTCCGGGTCCAGGCCGAGGTTGAACTGGTCGGCCCAGCGGAACTCGAACCGCGCTTTTGACAAGGCGTTGTCGCGGATCTGGGCACCGGGGTGGCCCTTGGCCAGGTCGGCGGCGTGGGCGGCCAGCTTGTAGGTGATGATGCCTTCCTTGACGTCGTTCTTGTCGGGCAGCCCCAGGTGTTCCTTGGGCGTCACGTAGCAGAGCATGGCGGTGCCGTACCAGCCGATCATGGCGGCGCCGATGCCGGAGGTGATGTGGTCGTAGCCGGGCGCGATGTCGGTGGTCAGCGGGCCCAGGGTGTAGAACGGCGCCTCGTCACACCACTCCAGTTCCTTGTCCATGTTCTCCTTGATGAGCTGCATGGGCACGTGGCCGGGGCCTTCGATCATGACCTGGCAGTCGTGCTTCCAGGCGATCTGGGTCAACTCGCCCAGGGTCTTCAGCTCGGCCAGCTGGGCCTCGTCGTTGGCGTCGTAGATGGAGCCAGGACGCAGGCCGTCGCCGAGGCTGAAGCCGACGTCGTAGGCCTTCATGATCTCGCAGATGTCCTCGAAGTGGGTATAGAGGAAGGACTCCTTGTGGTGCGCGAGGCACCACTTGGCCATGATGGAGCCGCCGCGAGAAACAATCCCGGTCATGCGCTCGGCGGTCATGGGAATGTAGCGCAGCAGGACGCCGGCGTGGATGGTGAAGTAGTCCACGCCCTGCTCGGCCTGTTCGATCAGGGTGTCGCGGAACATCTCCCAGGTCAGTTCCTCGGCCTTGCCGTCGACCTTCTCCAGGGCCTGGTAGATGGGCACGGTGCCGATCGGCACCGGCGAGTTGCGGATGATCCACTCGCGCGTTTCGTGGATGTTCTTGCCGGTGGACAGGTCCATCACCGTGTCGCCGCCCCAGCGGATCGCCCAGGTCATCTTGTCGACTTCCTCGTTGATGGAGGAGCCCAGCGCCGAGTTACCGATGTTGGCGTTGATCTTCACCAGGAAGTTGCGGCCGATGATCATCGGCTCGGTCTCCGGGTGGTTGATGTTGTTGGGGATGATGGCGCGGCCGCGGGCGACCTCGGAG
>JBAZLW010000245.1:0-4291 GCA_041650095.1 Hydrogenophilaceae bacterium
CACAGCCCTTCCAGCTTCGACAGACATGACGGATTTGTAATTCGCCCGTCAGCTTCTCGTCCGCCGTACCCCTTCAGCATGTTAGCCAGGCACACGCCCCCATGATCTGGAAGGAGGTCGCTCCATGAAAACCACACTTGCCGCCCTGGCGTTGGCGACCACGGCCTATACACCGTATGGCGGCCGGGGCATGGGAGAAAAGCCATGACCAAGATCCGTCCAGCTTCCGTCGTCGCCTGGACCAGGATGGGGAGACTGCCCGCGGCGCTGGTGAGCCTGGGTCTCCTGGGCGGTTGCGCTTCCTTCAGCCCAGACGGCGGCCTGGACAAGGTGGCAACCATCACCCAGGAACGCATCGCGGCGGCGCCACAGCCCATCCGGACCGAGCAGGATGCCGCCCGGATGGCAGACGAGGTGAAACGCCTTCTGGCCGAACCCCTCAACGCCGACAGCGTGGTCAAGATCGCCGTGCTCAACAACCGGGGCCTGCAGGCCGACCTGGCCGGCCTGGGCATCGCCGAGGCCGACTTGGTGCAGGCTGGCAGGTTGCGCAATCCGATCATGAGTTTCAGCCGTACAGCAGGCGGTGGTGACGTGGACTACGAGCGCAAATTCCTGTTCGACCTGATGGACCTGCTCACCCTGTCCACCCGTTCCGAGATCGAACGGCGCCGCTTCGAGGTGACCCAACTGCAGGTCGCCAACGCCACCCTGGACCTGGCCCAATCCGCGCGCCAGGCCTTTTTCGCCGCCGTGGCCGCCCAGGAGGCGGCGAAACACCAGGAAGAGTTGATGCAGGCGGCCGAGGCGGGCGCCGAGTTGGCCCGAAGAATGGCGGACGTGGGCAACTTCACTCGTCTGCGCCAGCAGCGTGAGCAACTGCTGTACGCCGAGGCCACGGCCGAACTGGCCCGCGTCCGACAGAATGCCACGCGCGAACGCGAACGCCTGACCCGCCTACTGGGCCTAGCCGGCGTGCAGCGGCATTACACCCTGCCGGACCGACTGCCCGACCTGCCCGCTACGACTATCCCGGAAGAAAGCGTGGTGCAGCAGGCCATGGACAGCCGTCTGGACCTGCGCATGGCAAAAATCGAACTCACCGGCCTGGCCAAGAGCCTGGGGCTGACCCGCGCCACCCGCTTCGTCAACGTTCTGGAAACCAGCTACCTGAACAACAACGCCAAGGGCGGCCCCCACATGCGCGGCTACGAAATCGAACTCTCCCTGCCCATCTTCGACTGGGGCCAGGCCCGCACCGCCAAGGCCGAGGCGCTGTACACCCAGGCCATGCACCGGGTGGCCGGCATGGCCGTCGACGCCGAATCGGAGGTGCGCGACGCCTATAGCGCCTACCGCACCGCCTACGACCTGGCACGCCACCACCAGGACGAGATCGTGCCCCTGAGGAAGCGCATCTCGGAAGAAATCCTGCTGCGCTACAACGGCATGCTCATCGGCGTATGGGACCTGCTGGCCGACGCCCGCCAGCAGGTGGCCGGGATCAATGCCGCCATCCAGGCGAAAAAGGACTTCTGGCTGGCGGACAGCAATCTGCATATGGCCCTCAATGGTGGCGGTGCGGGCGGTGTCAGCCTGACTGCCATGAGCGCATCCTCAGCCGCCGAATCTAGTGGTGGTCACTGAGTAAAAAGGAGAACAAGTATGGATCGCCGAGCATTTTTGAGAAACTACGGTGCCGCCGTACTGGCGGCGGGCCTGGTCTCCCGCGCCGGCGCCGCCAGCCTGCCCGAGGCCCCAGTCCTGACCGACCCCGCCACCCAGCCGCCCCTGCATCCCAGGGAGGGCCGCCCCTACAACCCGGTGGTGACGCTGAACGGCTGGACCCTGCCCTGGCGCATGAAGGACGGCGTCAAGGAATTCCACCTGGTGGCCGAGCCGGTGGTGCGCGAACTGGCGCCGGGCATGAAGGCCCATCTATGGGGCTACAACGGTTCCAGCCCTGGCCCCACCATCGAGTGCGTGGAGGGCGACCGGGTGCGCCTGTTCGTCACCAACAAGCTGCCCGAGCACACCACCATCCACTGGCACGGCATCCTCCTGCCCAACGGCATGGACGGCGTCGGCGGCCTGAACCAGCCCCAGATCAAACCGGGCAAGACCTACGTCTACGAGTTCCAGCTGAAGAAGTCCGGCACCTTCATGTACCACCCCCACGCCGACGAGATGGTGCAGATGGCCATGGGCATGCACGGCCTGTTCATCGTCCACCCCAAGGATCCGGCGTTCATGCGCGTGGACCGGGATTTCGTCTTCCTGCTCAACGCCTTCGATATCGACCCCGGCAGCTACACGCCCAAGATCAACACCATGCTGGACTTCAACCTGTGGTGTTTCAACAGCCGAGTCTTTCCCGGCATCGATCCCCTGGTGGTGCGTACCGGCGACCGGGTGCGCATCCGTGCCGGCAACCTGACCATGACCAACCATCCTTTGCACCTGCATGGCTATGACTTTCAGGTGACCTGCACCGACGGTGGCTGGGTGCCCAGGCAGGCGCGCTGGCCGGAGGTGACCACCGACGTGGCCATCGGCCAGATGCGCGCCATCGAGTTCGACGCGGTCAACCCCGGCGACTGGGCCTTCCATTGCCACAAGTCGCACCACACCATGAACGCCATGGGGCATGACGTGCCGACCATGATCGGCGTCGACCAGCGCGACGTCACCCAGGTCATCGGCAAGCTGGTGCCGGACTACATGGAAATGGGCAGCAAGGGCATGGCGGAAATGGGCGAGATGGAGATGCCCCTGCCGGACAACACCCTGCCCATGATGACCGGCCAGGGCCCCTTCGGGCCGCTGGAGATGGGCGGCATGTTCACCGTGGTGAAGGTGCACGACTCTGTTACGCCCGGCGACTACGGCGATCCGGGCTGGTACAAGCAGCCTGAGGGCACCAGGGCTTGGGAATGGACCGGCGAGCCCCTGCCTGCGGAACGGAAAGCCAGCCCGGAGGCGGATGTCCACACCCTGAAGGCACGCAAACCCAACGGCCATGGCGGCCACTGAAAGGACCTCTCATGCGCATCCACAGCCTCATACCGACCTTACTGCTCATCCTGGCCAGCCAGAGTGCGCAGGCCTCCGCCGGCCATGCCGGCGCCTTGGGCAAACCCGGCGATCCGGCCAAGGTGGACCGGACCATCGAAATCGCGGTGAGCGACGACATGCGCTTCACGCCTGACACGGTGCGCGTCAAACGCGGCCAGACCGTCCATTTTCGTGTCGTGAACGGCGCCGGGATGAAGCACGAAATGGTGCTGGGCACGCTGGCGGAACTGAAAAAACACGCCGCCCTGATGCGCAAGTTCCCGGAAATGGAGCACGACGATCCCAATGCCGTCAGCGTCGAGCCGGGCCAGACCGGCAACCTGGTCTGGCGCTTCACGCGCAGCGGCGATTTCGACTTCGCCTGCCTGGTGCCCGGCCATTTCGAGGCCGGCATGCGCGGCAAGATCCGCGTCCGTCCCTGACAGTAATGTCATCTTCGCGGCCGTTACGGCCCTCGTCGACAAGAACGGCGGCACCCGGACCTATGCCCGTTACTGACCATCTCGCTCGATCGAAAGGAAAAACCATGAAGCGCACCCTCCCCGCATTGATCCTGGCCTTGGGCCTGCCCCTGGGCTTGCCGGTCCTGGCCGACACGGACCACAGCCACGACAACGCCGCCGGCCATGCCGCCATGAGCAACATGCTGACCGAAGGCACCGTGAAGAAGGTGGACCAGGCCCAGGGCAAACTGACCATCAGGCACGGTCCCCTGGAAAACCTGGGCATGCCCGCCATGACCATGATCTTTCGCGTGAACGACCCCGCTTTGCTGAGCCGGGTCAAACCGGGCGACAACATCCGGTTCCAGGCCGAAAAGGTGAACGGCCTGTTTACCGTCACCCGGCTTGAAGCCGCGCAATAACCCCACCCTCATTTACTTGCAAGGAGATTGCCATGACATCGATGCAGCGCACCACCCTGATGCTGGCCCTGGCCGGCACCCTGTCCATGCCCATGATGTCGATGGCCGCCGATGCGGCCAAGGACGAACACAGCGGCCATCACCCCGACCAGGCTCAAGCGGCGGCGCCCCCCGCGGCCGCCATGGAGCGGATGAAGACCATGCGGGAACGGATGATGACGATACGCGCCGAGAAGGATCCCGCCAAACGCAAACAGTTGCTGGAAGCCCAGATGAAGGACATGGAGACCATGATGGAAGACGGCTCCTGTCCGATGATGGCCGCAGGCAAGGGCGGCGGCGGCATGATGG
>JBAZLW010000246.1:0-4283 GCA_041650095.1 Hydrogenophilaceae bacterium
GCACCCGCGCTGATGGCCAGGACCAGGCCTCACGTAATCAACCACCCGGCGTCAGATGCAGCAGCGCCTCATGCCGCTGATCGCCCTTCTGCTCGATCCTGAACCGGGCGATCCCCGCGCTGCCGATCTGGATGCGGTAGCCATGTTCAGGCACCAGCCCGAGCACCCGGCACATGACCATGCGAATGACGCCGGCATGGGCGACCACCAGGACGTGGCCGCCGGCATGCTGCCTCAGGATGGCCTCGTAGGCGGCGCCGACCCGGTCGTGGAAGGCGTCCAGCGCCTCGGCGCCGTCAGGCCGGCAACCGACCGGATCGCGCTTGAAGTTGAATACCGCGTCCGGATCGACGTCCTTGATCTCGTCCGCGGTCTTGCCCTCCCAGACGCCGAAGCCGGCCTCCTTCAGGCGGTCGTCGAAGGTCAGCGGCAGGCCGGTCTGGCTGGCCAGTTCCTCGGCGAAGGCGCGGCAACGGGCCAGGGGCGAGCTGACGATGGCGGTCCAGGGCCTCTCTCCGGCGGTGGCCGCGCGCATCTGTCGCCAGCCCTTGTCCGACAGCGGGTCATCGATCTGGCCGCGATAGCGGCGGCCGCCGACCGGCTCGCCGTGGCGCAGCATGTCGATCAGGGTATCTTGCATGGTCGTCCTTTCAGCGCAAAGACCAATGCCGCCACGCCGGCGAATGCGGCCGCGGTGGTGAAGGTGAAGGCACCGCCATATTGCTGCCAGACCGCGCCGGCGTAGAGGGTGCCGACGGTGCCGCCGATGCCGAAGGCCAGGCTGTTGTAGAGGGCCTGGCCACGCGCCTGGTTGCGGCCGCGGAAGTAGCGGTGGATCAGGCCGATGGCCGCGGCGTGGTAGGCGGCAAAGGTCAGGGCGTGCAGGAATTGCGCGAACAGCAAGACCGGCACGTTGTCGACCCACCAGCCGATGAGCAGGAAACGCAGCGCCGCCACCGCCAGCGTGACCAGCACCACGGTCTCGGCCGAGATGCGTTTCAGGATACGCGGCATGACCAGGAACACGCCGACCTCGCAGATCACCCCCAGTGCCCATAGCCAGCCGGCCAGGCTCTTGCTGTAGCCGGCGTCGACCAGGTAGATGGTGAAGAAGGTGTAGTACGGCCCGTGCGCGGCCGCCATCAGGATCGCCGCAACCAGCAGGGCCATCACCTCGCGCCGGCGTACGACATGGCCAAGCGGGGTGTGCTCGGTCTCCAGGGTGGCAATCTCGGCCTCGGGGATGAAGCGGGCGAACAGGACGATACCGACCAGGAGGCCCAGGACCACCCAGAGCAGGGTGCGGATCGCGGCATGGTCGAGCAGCCAGCCCAGGCCAATCACCACCAGGATGAAGCCGACCGAGCCCCACAGCCGGATGTTGCCGTAGCGGTCGGTGCGATCCCCCAGGTGCGACAGGGTGGTCGCCTCGACCAGCGGCAGCGAGGCGCTCCAGAAGAAGCTGATGAAGCTCATCACCGCCAGCATCCACCAGAAACCGGTGCCCAGGAATACGCCGATGAAGGAGACCAGGCTGACCAGGGCGGCAAACTGGACGATGGCGACCCGTTTGCCGGTGCGGTCGGCGATGTGGCCCCAGATGTTGGGCGCGAACATCCGCATGACGTGCAGCGGCGCCATCAGGACGCCGATCTGGAAGGCGTTGAACTCCAGCGAGCGCAGGTACAGGGCCCAATACGGCGCCATCGCCCCGACGAAGGCGAAATAGAAGAAGTAGAAGCCGGACAGGCGCCAGTAGGGGATGGAATGCATCAGGGCGCGTTCACGCTCTAAACAAAACGGCCCGGAACAACTCCGGGCCGTTTTGTTGTCGCGCCGGCTCAGACCGCCGCGACGATCAACTTGTACAGTCTGTCTTTCAGGCTGACGCGCAGCTTCTTCAGCTCTTCCTCGTACAGCATGGAGGCGGCCTCGACGCGTTGCTCGATGCGCTGGATCTTGTGGTCGACGTCATCGTAGTCGCGCATCATCTTGACGAAGTCATCGTTGGCCAGGGTCAGCTTGCGGATGGTATCGCTGTGCTCGGGAAATTCATGGAAGAGATCGTGGTTCTCGATCATTTTAGTGCTCCTTGTTTCATCAAGACTATCGGACTTTACCGGGGATGACGGGCGTCGGACAACGCACGTCGGTGTTCTGGGCGCGCTGGCGCAGGGCGTGGTCCATCAGCACGATGGCTAGCATGGCCTCGGCGATGGGGGTGGCGCGGATACCCACGCAGGGGTCGTGGCGACCGTGGGTGACCACCTCGGTGGGCTGGCCGGCGAGGTCGATGGTGCGGCCGGGCAGGCGGATCGACGAGGTCGGCTTGATGGCGATCGAGGCGGTGACGTCCTGGCCGCTGGAGATGCCGCCCAGCACGCCGCCGGCGTGGTTGGACAGGAAGCCCTCCGGGGTCAGCTCGTCGCGATGCTCGGTGCCCTTCTGGGCCACGCAGGCGAAGCCGGCGCCGATCTCGACGCCCTTGACCGCGTTGATGCTCATCAGGGCATAGGCGAGGTCGGCATCGAGGCGGTCGTAGACCGGTTCGCCCAGGCCGACCGGAACGTTCTCCGCCACCACGTTGATGCGGGCGCCGACCGAATTGCCTTCCTTGCGCAGATCGTCCATGTACGCCTCCAGGCGCGGGACATAGCTGGCGTCTGCGGCGAAGAAGCTGTTGCCCTCGACCGCGAGTTCGTCCCAACCCTTGAACGGCACCTCGATGGGGCCAAGCTGGGCCAGATAGCCGCGGATGACAGTGCCGAATTTCTCGTGCAGCCATTTCCTGGCTACCGCCCCGGCCGCCACCCGAACGGCGGTCTCGCGCGCCGAGGAGCGGCCGCCGCCGCGATAGTCGCGGATGCCGTATTTCTGCCAATAGGTGTAATCGGCGTGGCCCGGCCGGAAGCTGTTGGCAATCTCGCCGTAATCCTTGCTGCGCTGGTCCTCGTTGCGGATCAGGAGGGCGATGGGGGTACCGGTGGTCCTGCCTTCGAACACCCCGGACAGGATTTCCACCGTGTCGGATTCCCGCCGCTGGGTGACGTGGCGCGAGGTGCCCGGCTTGCGCCGGTCGAGGTCGAGCTGGATGTCATCGGCAGTCAGGGCCATGCCCGGAGGGCAGCCGTCCACCACGCAACCGATGCCCGGACCATGGGACTCCCCGAAGGATGTCACGCAGAACAATTTGCCTAGGGTGTTGCCGGACATGAAAGCGCTATTGATCGTTGAATGGGCTGGATTATCGCACAGCCGCCCACTACCATGGGGCCGACTGTTATACACGCATGGTATCGGAATGAAAGCCCACCTACCCTTCGTCCTGGCCGCCCTGATGGCCTCCACCGCCATGGCCGACATCCTGCCCGGCGCGGACAAGGCCTTCCAGTGCACCGCCTGCCACGGCCCCGACGGCATGAAGGCGCCCCCCGGCCAACTGGCCATCGGCGGCCGCCCAACCGAGGCCCTGGTCGCCCTCCTGCAGGATTATCGGCACCTGCGCCGGATCAACCCGGCCATGCAGGTGCTGCTGCTGAACATGAGCGATCAGGACATCGAGGACGTCGCCGAATACTTCTCGCTGTCCGGCCAGACCACCCAGGCCGGACTGGTCAAATAAGCCCTTCCAGGACGTTCAGGCCGAGCGCCACGCCGAAGCCGGTGACGTCGCTCGCCACCGCGCCCAGGCCGCCCTTGCAGCGGCTGGCCGAGAGGTCGACATGCAGCCAGGGCACGTCAGCGACGAAGCGGGACAGGAAACGCGCCGCCAGGATGTGGTCGGCCTCGCTGTCCAGGGTGCATTGCTTGACGTCGGCGACCTGGGATTCCAGGGCCTCGTCGTAGTCCTCCGGCAAGGGAAACGCCACCACCCGCTCGCCCGTCATCTGTCCGGCCGAGACCGCTCTCGCGGCGAGGTCGTCGCGGTTGGCGATCACCCCGCTCATGCGCTCGCCCAGCGCCACCGCCATGCTGCCGGTAAGGGTGGCGAAGTCGATCATCGCGGCGGGCTTTTCCCGCGCCGCCAGGGTCAGGGTGTCGGCCAGGACCATGCGGCCCTCGGCGTCGGTGTGGATGACCTCGATGGTGGTGCCGTTCATTGCCGTGACGATTTCGTTCTGGGTGTAGGCCTCGGGCGACAGGTGGTTCTCGGCGATGGCCAGCCAGCATTCCAGCTGCACCGGCAACTTCAGCCGGGTCGCCGCGAGCAGGATGCCGAGCGCCACCGCCGAGCCATTCATGTCGTCATGCATGTTGTGCATGTAGCGGGCCGGCTTCAGGTT
>JBAZLW010000247.1:0-4278 GCA_041650095.1 Hydrogenophilaceae bacterium
CGTCGAGATCGAGAACATCATGCGCCACCTGCGCATGGGCAAGACGCCCTACCAGGCCGCCATGGAGGCGGCCGACGAGATCGGCCTGGCGGTGATCGCCACCTCGTTCACCCTGATCGCGGTGTTTCTGCCCACCGCCTTCATGGGCGGCGTGGCCGGCAAGTTCTTCGTCCAGTTCGGCTGGACCGCCGCCATCGCCGTGTTCTTCTCGCTGGTGGTGGCGCGCCTGCTGACGCCGATGATGGCGGCCTACATCCTGCGGCCTCCGAACAAGGACCACGGCGAACCGCGCTGGCTGCGTATCTACCAGGGCTGGGCGGCCTGGTGCCTGAGGCACCGACTGGTCACCATGCTGGCGGCGGCCGGCTTCTTCTTCGGCTCGTTCGCGCTGGTGCCGCTGCTGCCGACCGGCTTCATCCCGCCCGATGACCTGTCGCAAACCCAGGTCTACCTCTCCCTGCCGCCCGGCAGCACCTTCGAGCAGACCCTGGCCAGCGCCGAACGGGCGCGCGAGATCGTGCAGCGGAACCCGCACGTGAAACTGGTCTACACCGCGGTGGGCGGCGGCGCGGCCGGCGGCGACCCGTTCGCGCCCCAGGGTGCCGCCGAGGTGCGCAAGGCGACCCTGACCATCAACCTGACCCCGCGCAAGGAACGCGGCGGGGTCAAGAAGCAGGCGGTCGAGAACGCGTTGCGCGAGGCCCTCGCGGCCCTGCCCGGCGTGCGCGTCAACGTCGGCCTGGGCGGCGCCAACGACAAGTACATCCTGGTCCTGGCCGGCGAGAACGGCGAGGCGCTGGCCGAACACGCGCGCCTGGTCGAGCGCGAACTGCGCGGCATTCCCGGCATCGGCAACGTGGTCACCACCGCCAGCCTGGTCCGGCCCGAGCTGACCGTGCGGCCGGACTTCGCCCGCGCCGCCGACCTCGGCGTCACCGCGGCCGCCATCGCCGACACCCTGCGCATCGCCACCAGCGGCGACTACGACCAGGGCCTGGCCAAGCTCAACCTCAGCCAGCGCCAGATTCCCATCGTGGTACGCCTGCCGGAGGACGCCCGCGCCGACCTCGCATTGCTGTCGCGCCTGACCGTGCCGGGCGCGCGCGGGCCGGTGGCCATCGGCAACGTCGCCGACCTCGCCATCGACGGCGGCCCGGCCGAGATCGACCGCTACGACCGCCTGCGCAACATCAACTTCGAGATCATGCTGAACGGCCAGGCCCTGGGCGAGGTGGAAAAGCAGGCCCTGGCCATGCCCAGCCTGCGCAACCTGCCGCCGGGGGTGATCCGCACCACGGTGGGCGACGCCGAGGCGATGAACGAGCTGTTCCAGAGCTTCGGCCTGGCCATGCTGACCGGGGTGCTGTGCATCTATATCGTGCTGGTGCTGCTGTTCCGCGACTTCATCCAGCCGGGCACCATCCTGACCGCACTGGTGCTGTCGGTGCCGGGCGCCTTCCTGGCCCTGTTCGTGGCCCAGTCGGCCCTGTCGATGCCGTCGATGATCGGCCTGATCATGCTCATGGGCATCGCCACCAAGAACTCCATCCTGCTCATCGACTACGTCATCCTGGCCCGGCGCGACCATGGCCTGAACCGCTGGGAGGCCCTGCTCGACGCCGGCCGCAAGCGTGCCCGGCCGATCGTCATGACCACCCTCGCCATGGGCGCCGGCATGATGCCGATCGCCCTGGGCATCGGCACCGACCCCAGCTTCCGCGCCCCCATGGCCATCGTCGTCATCGGCGGCCTGATCACCTCGACCTTCCTCAGCCTGCTGGTGATCCCGGTGGTGTATACCTTCGTCGACGACCTGCACGAGCGCTTCCGGCGCAGGATCGGGCGCCCGGTCTGACCGGCCGGCGCCGCCTTTTGTCTTTCCGGGCCGGCCCCGTTATATTCGGGGCTTAGTCCACTGCAAGCACGCCATGAAAACCGCAACCGTCACCCTGCCCATCCTGGCCCTGCTCGCCGCCCTGGTGGCCGGCTGTACCAGCGCCCCACCCGATAAGCGTGCGGTGACAGGCACGAAACACTACACCGAGGTCGTGGATGGCCTGTACGTGGTGGATTTCGAGGTCGATACCCGCTATTCCAGCCTCGACAAGTCCAGTTGCTACGCCTTCCTGACCGGCACCCTGGCCAACAACTCGGATGGCAAGCTTTCCCGCCGCTCCGCCGTGGAGTTCTTCATCTACCATGGCGACGCCCTGCTGTTCCGTGACCACTCCTTCCTGCGCGCCGACCTGGCGGCCGGCAACCGGGTCCAGTTCGATCTGCTGCAATCACCGCTGCACAAGAAACAGTGCCCGTCCTACGACCGCATCGAAGTGGCCCTGAGGAAGGTCCCCCTGAACTAACCCATGCCATCATGACCGACGCCCTATATGAAAGCAGCATCCAGTCCCTGCCCCTGATCCACAAGGGCAAGGTACGCGACATCTACGCCATCGACGACCAGCGCATGCTGATCGTCACCACCGACCGCCTATCCGCCTTCGACGTGGTGATGCCGACGCCGATTCCGAACAAGGGCAAGGTGCTCACCGCGGTGGCCGATTTCTGGTTCGCCAAGCTGGCCCACATCCTGCCCAATCAGCTCACCGGCGAGGCCCCGGAATCGGTGGTGGCGCCCGAGGAGCGCAGCCAGGTCGTCGGCCGCGCTGTGGTGGTGAAGCGGCTCAAGGCCCTGCCGGTGGAGGCCATCGTGCGCGGCTACCTGGTCGGCTCAGGCTGGGCCGACTACCAGAAGACCGGCGCGGTGTGCGGCATCAAGTTGCCGGCCGGCCTGCAACAGGCCGACAAGCTGCCGCAGCCCTTGTTCACCCCTTCGACCAAGGCCGCCGTGGGCGAGCACGACGAGAACATCGACTACGTCCAGTGCGAACGCTTGCTTGGCGGCGATCTGGCCGCCAGGGTGCGCGCCGCCGCCATCGATCTGTACCGGGCCGCCGCCGACTATGCCCTGACCCGCGGCATCATCATCGCCGACACCAAGTTCGAGTTCGGCCTCGACGAGAACGGCACCCTGACCCTGATCGATGAGGTGCTGACCCCCGATTCCTCTCGCTTCTGGCCGGTCGACGAATACCAGGTGGGCAGCAACCCGCCCAGCTTCGACAAGCAGTATGTACGCGACTGGCTGACCAACTCCGGCTGGAACAAGCAGGCGCCCGGCCCGGAACTGCCGGCCGAGGTGGTGGCGAAGACTGCCGAGAAGTATGACGAAGCGCTCAAGCGCCTGATTGGCTGAGATCGGGCCAACTCCGCATTGACAACTTCGGCTCGGCCGACTAGCCTAGCTGACTAGTCTGACTACTCGGTGAGGTCGTTATGCACAGCTGGCAATTACAGGAAGCCAAGGCGCGCTTCAGCGAAGTCGTGAAATCTGCGCACAGCGAAGGCCCGCAGGAGATCACCCTGCGCGGTCAGCCCGCTGCCGTACTGCTTTCCATCGAAGACTATGCCCGCCTGACCCGCGCCAAGCACGGGTTGGTCGATTTCCTGCGGCAATCCCCCCTGCATGGCGCGGACCTCCAGATCGAGCGCGACCATTCGCCGGCACGCGAGATTGCCCTGTGAGCTATCTGATCGACACCAACGTCATTTCCGAATTGGTCAAGCCGTTACCGGACGCCAATGTATTACGCTGGTTCGAGGGCATTTCGGACCACGCTTTGCATTTGAGCGTGCTGAGCTTGGGTGAGATACGCAAGGGCGTCGAACTTATGCCGGCCAGTGCGCGACGCGAGAAGCTTCGGCTCTGGCTGGAGCAGGACTTGCCAGGCTGGTTCGAGGACCGGCTGTTGCCCGTAAGCGCACCGGTCGCAGACCGCTGGGGCCGGCTGCTGGCTGAAGCCGGTCGCCCAGTGCCGGCGGTGGATAGCCTGCTGGCCGCTACAGCCCTCGGTCATGGCCTGAGATTGGTGACCCGGAACACCGGCGACTTCCAATTTGCCGGCCTGGATGTGGTCAATCCGTGGGAAACCGTAACATCCTGACCGGACAAACCTACGCTGTCGCGATCCGGGCCTGATTGCTTCGCGTGTGTTCGGGTGCGAAGAAGACCGGTTGGGCCGGCGCCTGATCTGTCTGCACAGCTTGTTCCATCCCTATTTCTTCCGCATCGTCCCGGCGATCAGCTTGTATTCGTACAGCCGGCATTCCAGTGGCCCGTTGTAGAGCGGGATGCGTCGACTTGCGGCGAGGCCCATGCCCTTGGGAAATTCCGCGTCGCCGGAGATGAGCCAGGCGCTCCAGCCGGTGAAGTGCTGTTTC